>JBFHEJ010000145.1:0-6308 GCA_041584255.1 Lysobacterales bacterium | reverse complement strand
ATGCGGCCAAACTCGGCGTTTTCCATGGGCTCTTCGATGTACTCGCCAAGCTGGATGTCGGGGTGCGTTTCCTGCGCCTCGGATAGCGTCACAACGGCATCGGGATTCTCGATCTCGGCATCATCCTCGACTACCTCCCAGCGGCGGAAAGTCTCATAGTCGCCGGATTCCCGATCGATGGCGACACGCACGTCGCGCTCGTCGTCACAAAGCTTGCGCGCGGCTGAAGCAAGTGCGGCCTCGAGCGCGCCGAAAATCACGTCCTTGCCCACGCCCTTCTCATTGGACACCGCGTCCACCACCAGCAGGATTTCTTTGCTCATCGTTTCTCTTCTCTTTCCAAGTCGTTCACTCAGCCCTCGAACAGGCTGTCATAATCGGGCACCAAGCGGGCCTTCGCGATATTGCCGAATTCGAGTTCCACCTCGTTGCCGTCCTGTTCCAGTCGAACCGTCCCATCAGAGGCACCAAGAATTCGACCCTTGAACTTTCGCCGCCCCGCCACCGGCGCAAATGCCGTCAGCTTGACTTCTTCGCCGCTAAAGCGCTGGAACTGGTCCAGCGTGAATAGGGGACGATCCAGGCCGGGGGAGGACACCTCCAGGCTGTACTGGCCCGCGATTGGGTCCTCGACGTCCAGCAGTGCAGCAACTTCCCGGCTGACCGCTTCGCAGTCATCCAGTTGTATACCTTCCGGCTTGTCGATATACAGCACGAGTAACGCGTTCTTTGGGTTGGCACTGTATTCCAGCCCGACGAATTCGTAACCCAGGTCCTCGACCAGGGGCTGCAGCAAGGCATTAAGGCGCTTCGCGCTCATACATCGTTTACTGCCCTTGCCCGCCTCGTTGCGGGCACAAAAAAGGGGCCTACTGCCCCGTGACTCACGCCCACTAAGGGGCGGTATCCGCAATTCCAGACCCGTAAATTCGAACCGGGTCCGACCCGGCGCTTGCGCCAGGGCAGTTCCCGGATCCAGTCCGGGACTGGTACTAAAACCAATTAAGGCCCCTGCCGGGGCCTTATTCTTATAAACCTGACTTCAGGTTTAGAAAAACTGGTAGCGGGGGCAGGATTCGAACCTGCGACCTTCGGGTTATGAGCCCGACGAGCTGCCAGACTGCTCCACCCCGCATCAGCAGGCTGGGAATGATAAAGACTTGGCCCTGGGGTTGCAAGGCCGCCGCAGCCATCGCGAACTTTAGCGCGCCAACGTCAGCCGAAACTCGACATGCATAGAGAAATGAGGGCGCTGGAGAAAATTCCAAGCCCTATCATCATGATTCCATTGATTGAAATAACGGCGCGAAAATCCACCGGCGCGTCGATGGAAATCTCGGTCGGAGGGTCGTCGAAGTACATCAGTTTGACCACGCGGAGGTAGTAGAACGCACCGACCACCGAAAACACGACTGCCAGCACGGCCAGCCACAGCAAGCCGGCATCGAGTGCTGCCTTGATGACGAGCCACTTGGCGAAAAAGCCCACGAACACGGGCACGCCCGCCATCGAGAACATGACCATCGCCATGATGGCGGCGTACCACGGACTGCGCTGATTCAGCCCCTTGAAGTCCTCGAGTTTTTCGGCTTCGACGCCGTGGTGGGACAGCACGATGACCATGCCAAACGCCGCTGCTGACATCATTGAATACACAATCACGTAGTACATCCCCGCTCCGTAGCCGCCGGCCGTTCCGGGAAGAAGGCCCAGCAGCACGAAACCCATGTGCGAGATGGTCGAATACGCCAGCATTCGCTTGATGTTTGACTGCGCAATGGCCGCCAGATTACCGACGACAATGGACAGCACCGCCAGGACCGCTAGCATCTGCTGCCAGTCGACCTGCAGCGAACCAAGGCCGTTTTCCAGCAAACGAAACGCCATCGCAAAGGCGGCCATTTTCGGAACCGAGGCGATAAACAGCGTGACCGCCGCCGGCGCGCCGTGGTAGACGTCCGGAATCCACATGTGGAAGGGCACGACACCCAGCTTGAATGCGATCCCCACGATCAGGAACACCATTCCGAACAGCAGGAGGATGTCATCGCTGCCAGTGCGGGCCGCGGCCGAGGAAATTTCCGCCAGGTCGAGGCTTCCGGTAGCGCCGTAAATCATCGACATGCCGTAAAGCAACATTCCGGATGCCATCGACCCCAGCACGAAATACTTCATGGCTGCCTCCGATCCGCGCCGGGACGTCCTGTCCATGGCCACCAGGGCGTATGAAGACAGGGCGCTGAGCTCGAGGCCCAGGTAGATCATGATCAGGCTGTTGGCCGAGATCAGCAGCATGATGCCGAGCAGGGCGAACAACGACAGCGTGTAGAAATCAGCGCGAAACAGTCGGAACTGGCGCATGTAGAACTTGGCGTAGGTATAAACCGCAGCCAGCACGACATAACTGAAGGTTTTCAGCACATCGGCCATGCGATCCCGCACAAAACTGTCATTGAAGGCTGCGGCCTGGCGCATGCCTTCTTCGAGATAGTCACCGCGCAGGGTGATAATGGCGGCGAAAACCAGGGTGAGCATGGCGAGCATATGGAGAATGCCCCGCCGATCCTCGCTGATGAACAGGTCGAGACAGAGGATCACGCAGGCCATGGTCAGCACCCACAACTCCGGGGCTGCCAGCATCCAGTTACCGACGTTCATGACGTGGCCTCCGTTGTGTGGCGCGGGTTGTGGCTGCTCATAACAACTTGCTTTCCTGGATGTGCGCCAGCAACTGCTCGACCGAGGCGTGCATCATCTCCACCAGTGGTTGAGGCCACAGGCCGACCAGCAACACCATCGCAGCAATGGTTCCCAACACCAGAGCTTCGCGCCCGTTAATGTCCTTCAGCTTGGCCACATTGGCATTGCCCACCTCGCCGAAAATGACCCGCTTGACCAGCCACAGACTGTAAGCAGCGCCCAGGATCAAGGTCAGCCCGGCCAGGAAGGCATACCAGAAGCTGGCCTGGAACGAGGCCAGGATTACCATGAATTCACCGACGAAGCCGCTGGTGCCCGGGAGGCCGGAGTTGGCCATGAAAAACAGCACGGCGAAGGTCGCGAACCACGGCATGGTGTTGGCGATGCCACCATAGTCGGAGATCATTCGGCTGTGCAAGCGGTCGTAGAGCACACCCACGCAAAGGAACAGGGCGCCCGAGACGAAACCGTGAGAAATCATTTGCACCATGGCGCCTTCCACGCCCATGGCGGCGCCCGCGCCACCGTTACTGTTGCGGAAGATCCCGAATGCAATGAACAGCCCCAGGGTTACGAAGCCCATGTGAGAAATCGAAGAATAGGCGATGAGCTTTTTCATGTCCTGCTGGACCAACGCCACAAAGCCGATGTACACGACGGCGATCAGCGAAAGGGCGATGACGAAGCCATCCAGGGCCGCCGCGGCGTCAGGCGTTATGGGCAGGCTGAAGCGAATGAACCCGTAGCCGCCGATCTTGAGCATGATGGCAGCCAGGATCACCGAGCCGCCGGTCGGCGCCTCGACGTGGGCATCCGGCAACCAGGTATGCACCGGCCACATCGGGATCTTGACTGCAAAGGCGGCAAGGAATCCCAGGAACAGCCACTTCTGCGCGGACATTCCCAAGGGGTAGTCATGCCATTCGAGGATCGACCAGGTCCCGCTGATGTTGTACAGGTAGATCAGGCCGATCAGCATGAAGACTGAGCCAAGGAAGGTATACAGGAAGAACTTGATCGTGGCATAGACCCGCTGCGGCCCGCCCCACATGCCGATCACCAGAAACATCGGGATCAGCATGGCCTCGAAGAAGACATAAAACAGCAGGCCGTCGAGCGCGCAGAACATGCCGATCATCAGGCCTTCCATGACCAGGAAGGCTGCCATGTACTGGTGGACTTTCTTGGTGATGATCTCCCAGCCGGCGATGACCACCAAAGGCCCGAAAAAAGCCGTCAGCAGGATCAATGGCACCGAGAAGCCGTCGACGCCCAGGTAGTAATAGATGTCGAAGGCAATGATCCACGGCACCAACTCGCTGAACTGCATTTGGGCCGTGGAGACGTCAAATGCCATGTACATGGAGACAGCGATCGCCAGCGTCGCCGTCGCAATCACAAGCGAAAGCAGACGGGCCAGCTGCTTGCGGGAATCGCCCAGTGCCATGACGAGAACCCCGCCGAGGATCGGCAGCCAGGTCAATACGCTGAGAATCGGCCAGTTCATGGGCTACACCACATCATCGGCGCCTTAGCTTCGTACCACCCAGAACGCCAGGATGCCGATCAGACCGACGATCATGGCGAAGGCATAGTGGAACAGGTAACCGCTTTGCCAGGTACGGATGCGGCTGGCCAGGTTGCCCATCAGGCGCGCCGAACCGTTAACCAGCAAGCCATCGATGAGTCCCGCATCGGCCTTCTTCCAGAGACCATTGCCCAGCTGCACCGTACGGCGCACGAATGTGTTCTGATAAAACTCGTCCCAGTAGTACTTGTTCACAAGCAGGCGATACAGGGCAGGCAGTTTCATGGCGAAGTAATCCGCCAGGGCCGGTCTGAACTGGTAAACCAGTGTTGCCAGAACAAATCCCGCCACCATCAGCCAGAACGGCACGGTGGCAATCGCATGGGTCGCCATGGCCAGCGGGCCATGAAATTGGGTTCCGAGCTCGGCCAGGACGTCGTTGCCCGGCAGCACGAATATCGAATCACTCAGCCAACCACCGAACAGTACAGGCTCGATGGTGAAGTAACCGATGACGATCGAAGGTATCGCCAGCAGGATCAGTGGAATGGTGACCACTGCGGGTGATTCGTGCGCCTCATGCGCCAGAACGCCGTCCGGCGGATGATCCCCGGCGCCTTTGTCCACTTCGTACCGCGGCTTACCGTGAAAGGTGAGATAGAGCAAACGGAAGCTGTAGAAGGAGGTGACCAGCACTCCCAGGACGACACCCCAGTAAGCCACTTCACTGCCAAAACGATGTGATTCGGCAACCGCCTCGATGATCGCGTCTTTGGAATAAAAACCAGAAAAGAACGGGAATCCGATCAGGGCAAGGGTCCCGATCCACGCCGTCAGCCAGGTGATCGGCATACGCCTGCGCAGTCCGCCCATGTATTGCATGTTCTGTTGGTGATGCAGCGCGATGATGACTGAGCCGGCACCTAGGAACAGCAGCGCCTTGAAGAAGGCATGCGTCATCAGGTGGAAAATCGCGGCTGAGTAGGCGGATACGCCCAGCGCCACCGTCATGTAGCCCAGCTGGGAAAGCGTTGAGTAGGCAATCACGCGCTTGATGTCGTTCTGCACGATGCCGATCAGCCCCATGGCCAGCGCCGTGAACACGCCGATCAGCATGACAAAACTGAGTGCCGCCTCGCTCAGCTCGAACAGCGGCGACATGCGGGCCACCATGAAGATGCCGGCGGTTACCATCGTCGCGGCATGGATCAGCGCGGAAATCGGGGTCGGGCCTTCCATCGAGTCGGGCAGCCAGACATGCAGCGGCGCCTGCGCGGATTTGCCCATGGCGCCGATGAAAAGGCACACGCATATTACCGTGGCCAGTTGCCAGTCGAGGCCGGGGATGATGCTAAAGGTTTGTCCCTTGAGTTCGTACTTTCGGCCGAAGACGTCAGCATAATCGAGGCTGCCGAAGGCATAGACGATGGCCGCGATGCCGAGCAGAAAACCGAAATCACCGACGCGGTTGACCAGGAACGCCTTGAGGCTCGCGAAAATCGCCGACTCACGCTTGAACCAGAATCCGATCAACAGGTAGGACACCAGCCCAACGGCTTCCCAGCCGAAAAACAGTTGCAGGAAGTTGTTCGACATCACCAGCATCAGCATGGAGAACGTGAACAGCGCGATGTAACTGAAAAACCGCTGATACCCGGGGTCCTCGGCCATGTAGCCGATGGTGTAGATGTGCACCATCAGCGACACGAAGGTCACCACGACCATCATCAGGCTGGTCAGGTGGTCGAGCAGGAACCCGATCTGGAATCGAATCCCGTCCGAGATCATCCAGGTGTAGACGGTGATGTCCTGTGTGCCCAGCCCTTCGTAGAGTTGCTGATAGAGCACCCAGCAGGACAGCAGGCAGGAGACGGCGACGCCAAGGATGGTCACCCAGTGCGCACCGGCGCGCCCCACCTGTTTATGCATCAGCCCGGCAACGATCGCCGCCAGCAGCGGCAGGAGCGGGATCAGAATCAGTGTCAGCTCGAGTGACATCTCAACCCTTTAGATCGTCCAGTTCGGCAACGTTGATGGTCTTGCGGTTACGGAACAGCACCACCAGGATCGCCAGCCCGAT
>JBFHEJ010000144.1:0-6362 GCA_041584255.1 Lysobacterales bacterium | reverse complement strand
GCTGGAGCGCGACCGGGTCGAACTGGCATTCGAAAGCAACGAGCCGGTCGCCGCCATCCATGTTGCCGACGGGCAGCGGGTCGAAGCCGGCACTTTGCTGCTCGAACAGGATTCCGAACGCATGCGCATCCGGCTCGCTCGCCTCGAGGCCGAGCGCGATGTCGCCACAGCGCGCCTGGCGGAATTGGAGCGCGGCCCCCGCGAGGAGGCGATACGCGAAGCCAGGGCGTTACTGGAACAAGCGGAAGCCGAAACCGTCAATGCCCAGGCCGACCTGGCGCGCGCCCGGGACATCTTCGAACGCGGCCTATCCACCCAGGCCGCCCTCGACCATGCAAAAACCGGCTCTGCCACGGCCCAGGCCCAGGAAAAAGCACGTCGCGAATCGCTCGATGCCCTGCTGCATGGCACCACAGTTGAAGAACTGCAACAGGCCGCGGCGGCGTTGAATGCCACGCAAGCCGCAGTAGAGGAAGCCCGCCTCAGCGTGGACCGCGCCCGTCTGGAGGCCCCCGTTGACGGCCGCGTGGACAAGGTGCTCGCCAGGCTTGGTGAGCGGCCCGCGCCCGGACAGCCCGTGGCTGTCATGCTCGACGACGCGCGCGCCTACGCACGGGTTTACGTCCCGGAGGAATTTAAGAGCGAGGTGGTACCCGGACTGACCATCAGCGTGTACATCGACGGTCAGGAACGAGCGTTTGAAGGAACGGTTCGCTGGATATCAGCGGACGCCAGTTTCACACCCTACTTCGCGCTCACCGAGCATGACCGCTCGAGACTGAGCTACGTGGCGGAAATCGATCTCAAGGGCGCTGAGCACTTGCCGGTCGGCGTGCCGCTGGTGGCAAGGCCACCCCGCAGCGAAGCCGCGCAGGACTGAGCGCGTGACCGAGATCGCCATCAAGGCGCGGGGCCTGAGCCGAAACTTTGGGCCGGTCAAGGCGGTGCGCAACGTCGACATCGACGTGCCCAAAGCGCAGATTTACGGCTTCCTGGGGCCCAACGGCTCCGGCAAGTCGACCTCGATCCGCATGCTCTGCGGGCTGCTGACCCCGAGTGCCGGGAAAATCGAGGTACTCGGCTTGAAGGTGCCGCGGGACGCTGAACGACTGCGCCTGAACATCGGCTACATGACGCAAAAATTCTCTCTGTATGGCGATCTCACCGTCATCGAAAATCTGCGCTTCATGGCAGAAATTTATTCGCTCGACGCAGCCCGCGCCAGGCACCGGATTGCAGAAGTTGCTCAAAAGTACGAACTGGAACATTTGCTCAGGCAGTTTGCCGGCACGCTGAGTGGTGGCGAGAAGCAGCGACTGGCGCTGGCCGCATGCACGCTTCACGAACCTGAGTTGTTGCTCCTGGATGAACCGACCAGCGCGGTCGACCCGGAAAACCGCCGCGCCTTCTGGGAAAGCCTGTTCGAGTTGATCGACGCCGGCACGACCATCCTGGTCTCAACCCACTACATGGACGAGGCCGAACGCTGCCACTCGCTGGCCATCCTCGACCGTGGCCGGCTGGTCGCCTCGGGCACGCCGGAAGACCTCAGCCGCAACATCGATGCCCAGGTGTTGCTGGTGGAAACACCACGTCCACGTGCAGTCAGCAAGTTCCTGAATCCGCAGTCACAGGCAGGCCAGCCGCGCGTCATACACCCGGCCCCTTTCGTGCACAGCACCGCTCAAATCGGCAACAGCCTGCGCGTGCTGGTGGAACGTGGCCTGGATGATCCGGAGGCCGCGCTGCGGCAAGTCCTGGACTCGGCCGGCCTGCCCGCGCCTAAATGCCGGCTTGTTACGCCCAGCCTCGAGGATGTCTTCGTGGCTGCGACCCAGGCACACAAGCGGCTGCGAGGCGAGGACGGCGGCCAGGAGCAGGCGGCATGAAGTCGCTTCGACGCATACTGGCGGTGGTGCGCAAGGAATTGCGCCAGTTGCGCCGCGACCGCCTGACTTTCGGAATGATCATCGGCATCCCCACGCTGTTGCTGCTGCTGTTTGGCTATGTCATCAACATGGACGTTCGCAACCTCAGGGCGGGCGTCGCCGACCTTTCATTAACCGCGGCGTCACGCCAGTTCGTCATGGACCTGGCCCATTCGCAGGTGATCGACGTGGTAGCCGAGGCTGGCAGCGCAGCGGAATTGGAGGCCATGATCCGGCGCGGCGAAATCACGGCAGGGATCTACATCCCGCCCGATTTCGACCGCCGCTTGGCGCTGGGAAATCGCTCCGCGGGCCAGGTGCTGGTGGACGGCTCGGATACCGTGGTTCAGGGCGCGCTGCGCAGCCTGGCACAGCAGGCGCGGGTGTCGCCCGTCAACGACCGACCACCCGTCCTGGAAATTCGCACGCTGTACAACCCCGAGCGGCGCTCGGCCGTGAACACCGTGCCCGGCCTGATCGGCGTGATCCTCACCATGACCATGACGCTTTTCACCGCGGTGGCGATCGTGAGGGAGCGGGAGCGCGGCAACCTGGAGTTGCTGATCGCCACGCCAGTCAAGCCGTCGGAATTAATGCTGGCCAAGATCCTGCCCTACGCCGTAATCGGTTTGTTGCAGGTGTCGGTGGCGCTGGGGTTAGGGTGGGCGTTGTTTGACGTCCCCATTCGCGGCATGTTGCTGTCCGTCTACCTGGTGAGCCTGGTGTTTATTGTCGCCAACCTCGCCCTCGGGCTTGTCATTTCCACACTGGCTGCTTCCCAGTTCCAGGCCATGCAGCTCACGTATTTCATCCTGCTTCCCTCGATCCTGCTGTCCGGTTTCATGTTCCCCTTCGAGGGCATGCCCAGGCTTGCGCAGTGGCTTGCCGAAGCACTGCCGATGACGCATTTCATGCGCCTGATTCGCGGCGTTATACTGCGAGGCGCTGATCTCGCAGAGATGGGCGGGGAGCTGATGATTCTCGGAGTATTTATCCTCGGAGCGATGACAGTCGCTGTCGCCCGATTCAACAAGAGTCTCGACTGAAGGACTGCACCATGACGCAACGCATCCACGCCTCATGGCTGATCGCCACGCTTATCTCGGTGCTGTCCTGCGGCTGCCAACCGCAGGCGCCCGCTGCGGCTACTTGGGCGAACTCGGCGGAGGCGCTGCCCCATTACAGCCTCCTGATCGAAAACGGAACCATCTACGACGGCTACGGCGGCGAGCCGTATGTCGCGGACATCGCGATCAACGGCGACCGCATTGCGGCCATCGGCAGCATCGAGGCAACGGCTGACCAGTCCGTCGACGCCGGCGGGCTGGCCGTGGCACCCGGCTTTATCAACATGCTGAGCTGGGCGACCGAGAGCCTGATCGAAGACGGGCGTTCGCAAAGCGATATCCGCCAGGGCGTCACCCTGGAGGTCATGGGCGAGGGCTTTTCCATGGGCCCGCTCAACGATTCCATGAAGCAGGAACTCAAGGACAACCAGTGGGACATCAAGTACGAGATCGAGTGGACCACGCTGGGCGAGTATCTGCAGTATCTGGAGGATCGCGGCGTTTCCACCAATGTCGCTTCTTTCGTCGGCGCGACCTCGGTACGGGTTCACGAAATCGGTTATGAAGACCGGCCGCCCACAGCCGAAGAGCTGGGGCGCATGAAAGACCTCGTGCGCCAGGCCATGGAAGAAGGCGCGATGGGGGTCGGCAGTTCGCTGATCTATGCTCCGGCGTTTTATGCCGACACGGATGAATTGATCGAACTGAACAAGGCCGCCGGGGAGTATGGCGGCATGTACATCTCGCACATCCGCAGCGAGGGCAACAAGTTGCTGGAAGCGGTCGAGGAGCTGATCACGATCGCTCGCGAAGCTGATGTCCCGGCCGAGATCTATCACCTCAAGGCGGCCGGACAGAAGAATTGGCACAAGATTGACGAGGTGTTTACCCGCATCGAAGCTGCGCGCGCTGAGGGTCTGCAGATCACCGCCGACATGTACACCTATACTGCCGGCGCCACCGGTCTCGACGCCGCCATGCCACCGTGGGTACAGGAGGGCGGTCACGATGCCTGGGTCGAGCGGCTCAAGGATCCGGAAATCCGTGAGTCGCTGGTCACCGAAATCGCCAGCGACGCCGACGACTGGGAGAACCTGTATTACGCGGCCGGTGGCCCGGATAACCTCATCCTGATCGGGTTCAAGAGCGCCGAGCTCAAGCCCCTGACCGGTAAGACCCTGGCCGAAGTGGCCCAGATGCGCGGCACCAGCCCTGAAGTCACCATCATGGATCTTGTGATCGAGGATGACAGCCGGGTGGGGACGGCCTATTTCCTGATGTCGGAAGAGAACGTCAAGAAGAAGATCGCACAACCGTGGATGGCCTTCGATTCCGATGCCGAATCCATGGCCCCCGAGGGCGTGTTCCTCCAGTCGGACCCGCATCCGCGCGCCTACGGGACGTTTGCGCGCCTGCTCGGCAAGTACGTCCGCGACGAACAGGTCATTTCATTGCCCGAAGCCATTCGTCGGCTGACCACTTTGCCGGCAGAAAACCTCAAGCTGAAGGAGCGCGGCGCCCTCAAGGAAGGATATTTCGCCGACATCGCCGTATTTGACTCGGCAACCATCCAGGACCACGCCACGTTTGCCGAGCCACACCAGTACGCGACGGGTGTGCATCACGTGATCGTCAACGGCGTGCCCGTCCTCCTCGACGGTGAGCATACTGGCGCCAGGCCCGGGCGGTTCGTGAAGGGCCCCGGCGTGAGATAGACGGTCACCGCAGCTGGCTGTCCTTGCTGCCGCGCCGGTTGTAACCGGCCGAGGCCTTTTGCTCCTGATCTCTGGCTTCCTGGCACGCAATGCACAACCGCACGCCTGGAACCGCTTTTCGACGTGCCGCGGGAATCTCCGCGTCACATTCAACGCACCGTCGCCGGCTTTCACCGCGCGGCAGACGGCTGCGGGCACGATTGATTTCGTCCTCGATGCTGGCGTCGATCTGTTCCTGGACCGCGCCGTCTTTGGCAAATCCTCCGGCCATTTGATCTCCTCCCGCGGGACCGAGCCGGGCCCGTCGATCTGCGATAATCTTAGCCGTTGCGGCAACTAGTGGATGGAATTCCTGCACAAGATCGGCAAGGCGCCCGAACTGCTGGCGGCGATCCGGTTCGAGGTTGATCTCCTCGACTAGACAATCCTGGAACCGGGCGCTCAGTCGCCCTCGTGCTGGTCCATTATTTTCCCGTACAGGTCAGGAATCTTAGCCTCTTCTTCGGCAGCTCGCTCAGCCGTCCAGTCATTTCGCAGAAACTCGTAAATTAAGCCGATTTCCTCGTCCGTCATCCAGTTGAACTGCTCAACCGCGACGACGCCCATGATGCTTTGCATGCCGGCCAGATCCCTGCCGCCACTGGTCACGCCGGTGCGCAACAGGGTTTCGAATTCTTTCAGTGAATAGGCCTGGACGATCGCCAAGGGGGGCGCATTGATAATTTCCTTGGGCGTCTGGTGATGGCAGTTGATACAGCCCACGACATAAGCCAGACGCTCGCCGGTGAACTCCCCGAAGGCCGAATGGCAAAGAGCGCAAAGCAAGATCGATGCAAGAATCCTGATTTTCATCCGTGGTTCCTCGAAGTCTTATGCACTGTATGTAGGAACAATCTTATTAGAGTCTTACAGCTCAGGTCGCCGGGTGAGGCGCCAACGGTCGAAGCCGCTGTATAATTGGCCGTTCCTGAGTAAGCTCATAATCACAAAGCCGCATTCGGATTTGACCCTTGCCTGATCGTGAAATCATGGAATATGACGTCGTTGTGGTCGGCGCCGGCCCCGCCGGGCTGGCGTGCGCGATTCGGCTCAAACAGCTCAAACCGGAGCTGATGGTTGCGGTGATTGAGAAAGGCGCCGAAGTGGGTGCGCACATCCTTTCGGGCGCCGTCATCGAACCCGAGCCGCTGGATAGTCTGCTCCCCGGCTGGCGTGACAACCCTCCGCCCATCTGCGTGCCGGTGGAGAAAGACGAGTTTTATTATCTGAGCAAGACCGGATCGACCCGCCTGCCCAACCCGCCGCAAATGCACAACAAGGGCAATTTCATCGTTTCACTCGGCGCTTTGTGCGCTTGGCTGGCGCCCCAGGCGGAGGCGCTGGAAGTCGACATTTTTCCGGGCTATGCCGCGGCGGATATTCGTTTTGGAGATGACGGCGCAGTCAAGGGCGTGATCATCGGCGACATGGGCGTCGACCGGGAAGGCAATCCCAAGGACACCTTTATCGAAGGCATTGAAGTTCACGCCGCTGTGACGGTGTTGGCTGAAGGTTGTCGCGGGCACCTCAGCAAGCGTCTGATACGAAAGTACGCCCTTGATGCCGGGTCCCAGCCGCAGACCTACGGCATCGGCATGAAGGAGTTGTGGCGG
>JBFHEJ010000143.1:0-6376 GCA_041584255.1 Lysobacterales bacterium | reverse complement strand
TCTCTTGTGCCCACCCCAAAAGTCTAATCATCCTCGATACGGATGAATTCCTGAAACCCGGGTACTTCGCCGAACAACAGTTGAATATGCGGGGCAACCCGCAGATAGGCCTTGGTGGAAAATACGTACGGATCGTCCGCCCAGGGCTCGAGTCGCTGCCAGCCTGCTTCAGGATCACCCAGGTACGCATCCAGGTAAGCCTCTTCCACATCGGCTCTCGCCTCCAACCAGAAATAGACATGTTCCTGCTCGTCAGCCAGCCCTCGCAGGCGTTCGGCTTCCCCTGGGTTTGCGGCCAGGGCAGCTGATTGGGCTGCGAGCAACACCAATTCCTTCCAGGTCTCTTCGCGCGGTGTCGTCGCCTCTACTTTAGATGTCAGGAAACTGAAAGTCCGCTCGGCAAGCTCTTGTGCCTCGGCATCGCGCCCTTCCAGACGCAGAATCTGGGCCGCGTCCATGTCCGCGAAGACGGAACCCATGTTGTAGTCCTCGCCCCGGCGCTCTTCCAAGTGTGCCAGCGCCGATTCGAGGTCTCCGCGCGCATAATAGAACCAGCTCAGAAGATCCAACTCTGCCCATCCGCCTTCAGCTCGGAACCGCTCACCGGCCTCGAGGTAGGCTTCGACATCACCAAACCACATGAGCTTTAGGTGCGCAGCTTCTATCTTCCAGCTGTCGTTAGCGGGGAACCGACCAATACATGCCTCGACGAAAGCCATGGCCTCTTCCAGTTGCCGATTGGCCTCCAGCGCCAGCACGTGCTCGTTGGCAACAATTTGGGATTCGGGGCTGAGTTCCACCGCGCGCCGCGACCAATAGAGGAACTCCTCTCGCTGGTCCAGGCGCTTGTAGGCATTGCGGACATTCACCACCGATACGATGTCGTTGGGAAGTTCGGCCACCACCGCCTGGTACGCTTCCAATGCGCCGGGATAATCATGTTCCACGGTATAGCGGTAATGCCCCAGCGCGCGCTGCGCCAGGACGTGATCGGGCCAGCGCTGTCGGATCTCGGTTACGAGGCGGAGTGCCCGCTCATTGGACCCCGGCTCGTGCGAATACCCCAGCATCATGGCGAGAAATTCTTTTGCCCGCAGGAAGTCGGGGTCCAGCGCCAGCGCCTGTTCAAGCAGTCCCTGGACCAGCTCAGCGCCGCTGTCGCCCAGGCGCCGAGACGACCGAATGACATCCAGGGCCTGCAGGTAAAGCGTATAAGCGCGTGGGTCAGCAGTCGGTGTTTCCGTGATTTCGGCGATCGCCTCGCTGGATAACTCCCGGTGCAGCTGGGCGGCGATGGCCAGCGCCACGTCTGACTGCAGAGCGAACAGGTCACCCAGGCTGCGCTCAAAATTCTCTGCCCAGACATGCTGGTCGCTTTCAGCCTCGATGAGCTGCACCGTGATGCGCACGCGGTCTCCGGCGCGACGCAGGCTGCCATCCAATACATGGCTCACGCCGATGCGGACGCCGATTTCCGGCACGGTGAGCCCCGACTCGGCAACCTGCACCACGGAAGTCCTGGATATGAGGCGCAAATCCGGCACGCGTGCCAGGTGAGACAGCAGTTCCTCGTGCATCCCACCGGCGATAAAGGCGTCCTCGTCACTGGCCGACAGGTTTTCGAACGGTAAAACCGCCAGGCCCAAGGCAGTACTGACCACTCCCCTGCTGCCCAGGGTCAGGCGTTCTGCGATGACCACGGCCAGCGCCAGGCCCAGCACAGCGATGATGGCCACGTCGATGCGGCGGCTCCGGAGCGTCGAGTCTGTACTCGCCGCCTCTGCATCGGATTCTTTCATCACGCCTTCCGGCGTCCACTCGTAGCGCCAGATCAGGACCAGGGCGGGAATGGATCCGGCCGCGAGTAGGATGATCAGCCCACGAAGCGCCCACTCCGGGGCGCCAAAAGCGGGCAGCACCACCGAGCCCACTTCGATGACCAGCCAGGCTACCGCGGCATAGGCAATCGCGCCACGGATGACGTTGCGTTTTTTGAGTTCAGAGAACAGGCTCATGGTGCGATGTGTGCCACTCCACCCCGGATCAACTGCCATGTCCGCAACTGCGGTCGACGACCTGCGGTCTGCGCAACGCAGGCTTACCAACTATATTGATGATCATAGGGTAATAAAAACAAATACGTAGGATAAGTACATGATGCGTGGCGATCATCGGGCCAACCTTCTGCGGGTTCTTTTTGTTGGCTTTCTTGTTCTTGGCCTGCAGCCCGTAATCGCCCAGGACGAGACATCCCACGATGCGGATTCAGTGGAGGAACAAAATGTCCTGGAAGAAGTCCGGGTGGTTGGCTCGCGGCTGATCGTTTCCAATCTCGACAGCCCCTCACCGGTACTGGTGATCAGCGGCGCGGACCTGGTCGACAGCGGCATCACCACCCTGGGCGAGTTCACCCGCTACCTGCCGCAAAATTCGCTGGTACGCAGCGAATCTGCCAGTTTCAACTCGCCAGTGCGCGGCAGCGCAGCCTTCAATCTTCGCGGCATCGGCACAGATGCGACCCTGACCCTGCTCAATGGCCGCCGAGTGGCGCCCTACGGTGCGCAGGCCGATTCTGCGCCCTTCGTGGACATCAATGCCATTCCCATGGCGGCCATCGAACGTATCGAAGTTTTGAAGGACGGCGCATCCGCAATCTATGGTTCTGAAGCCGTGGCGGGCGTGGTCAATATCGTCACCCGCCGGGATATCCAGGGTTTAACCGTCGAGGGCGGATACCTGAGCACCACCGAAGGCGATGGCGAAGAATGGGACATCAGCCTCGCAGGGGGGTGGTCAAATGAGGCCACCCGGCTCGCAGTCACGCTCAGCTACTTCGACCGGGACATCATCTGGGGTCGCGATCGCGAATTCTCGCGAGAGGCCGACCTGCGCAGCCGCTTCGGACGAAACGCGCGCAGCCCTTTCAGCTCGCCCCCCACCGTTTTCCTGCTCGATTCCCTGCGACTCGACATGGACCCGGCCTGCCCGGAACAGACTGAATTCAACAGCCAGGGCGTTTTCGGCGATGAGTGCCTGTTCAATTTCCCTGCGTTTCATTCTCTGCAACAGCCCACGGAACGCCTGGGCTTTAGTGGGACACTCGATCATGTCTTCGAAGGAGGCAATGTCGGATTCCTGGAACTCATGGCCACGCAAAGGGACACCACGGGTTGGTTGGCGCCCCCACCCGTATTTCCACCCGCATTCGTACCAGGCGACCACCCACAGAATCCCTTCGGAGAAGATCTGATTCTGCTGTACCGAGCGTTGGACACACCGGCCCGCGAAATCGAGACCAGCAGCGACGCCTGGCGCGTCGTGGCGGGTTTAAAAGGCGAACTGGCTTCGGACTGGCGGTGGGAGGTCGCGCTCAACTGGGGCGAAAATGATACTGATGAGAAATCGGCCACGGACATCCTCGCGGAGGAATTCCAGGCCGCCTTGCTCGGTTTCGGCGGACCCAACGGCGACCAGTACTACAACCCGTTCGGACTGAACCCGCAAAATCCACAAGAAGTCATTGATCAATTCCTGGTGCGCGACTTGGCGGGCCGGGAGTCCAGCCGCGAGGCTGGCGCGAGTTTCCAACTCACCGGCACCCTGTTGGACATGGACGGCGGGGCCCTTGATGTCGCCGTGGGTGGAGAGTTTCGCCGCCTGTCCCTGGACCAGGACGCTGACGAGCTGGCATTGAGGGGGGAACTGGTCGGCAGCCTGGGTTTCGCCCCGTTGAATCTCGAAAGGGATGTTTCTGCTGCATTTATTGAACTGTTCCTGCCCTGGAATGAGCTCTTCGAGGCGCAACTGGCCTTGCGTTACGACCATTACAGCGATTTTGGCGACACCCTGAACCCTAAAATCGGGCTCGGCTGGCGGCCCGCTCCAAGCCTTCTGGTCCGTGCCACCTGGGGCACGTCCTTCCGGCCGCCCACGTTTCGCCAGCTCTTCGATCCCCCAACCCGATTCGTAGATTTCTCCGACCCGGACCCCTGGCGTTGCCCGGTGACAGAGTCTGATTTCGACTGCAACGGCCACGCGGTCGAGTTTGAATTTCGCGGCAACCCCGACCTGGAGCCCGACGAGGGTGAAAACTGGAACCTGGGTTTTGCGTGGGAGCCGGAGCAGGTGCCCGGGCTCGCTGTGTCCGTGGACTGGTGGTTGATCCAACACGACAACCGCATTACCGAGAGCGGTGATTACCTGACGGCGCTATTGAGCCCCGAAAATAACCCCTTCGTGATTCGAGACCCGCCCAGCCCCGAGGACATCGCCCTGGGCATCCCCGGTCCGATCATCAAGTACGCCGATACCTATTTCAATGGCGACTCGCTGGAGACCCAGGGCATTGACTTCGGTCTCAGCTATTCGGTGACTACAGAGCGTGCGGGCATTTGGCAGGCTGAGCTCAACTATACCCATCTCGACAAGTATGAGCTGGGGCTGGACTTCCAAACGGCCCGAATTCTGGAGGAATTCGCCGGGCAGGCCCTCGGCTTCTCTGGCGCGCTGCCCGAGGACCGGGCGACGTTCCGGCTCGACTGGGAAGGCGTGCGGCAGGGCGTCACCGCTTCGGTGCTCTACACGGGAGACTATCAGTCTCCACGCAACCGCTTCGTGGAAGGCATTCCAACCGACGAACCGTTTTTCATCGACAGTTTCACCCAGCTTGACCTGGCCTGGCGTTACCGATTCGAACGGTGGCCCGGCTCACAGCTTCAAATTGGATGTAACAACTGTACCGACGAATACCCCTTCTACAACTACAAGTTCAATGCCGATGCATTCCATGAAGCCCGTGGCGCGATGGTGTATGTCCGATGGTCCCAGGAACTCAGGCCATAAGGGTCAACAGGACAGCGCCATCAATCGAAAGTGAATGCCCCGTCCTTGACGCCGACCTTGACTGTTTGACCTGGCTCGAAGTCTCCAGCCAAAATTTTCTGCGCCAGCGGGTTCTCGATGTGCTGCTGGATGGCGCGCTTCAGCGGCCGCGCCCCGTACACCGGATCGAAGCCGGTGTTGCCGAGCAGTTCCAGGGCCTTGTCTGAAAGCTCCAATTCAAGATCGCTGCCGGCGAGGCGCTGGCGCAGGTGATCGAGCTGAATGCCGGCAATCATGCGGATGTGCTCGCGGCTAAGCGGGTGGAACACCACCATGTCGTCGACGCGGTTGATGAACTCGGGCCGGAAATGCTGGCCGACGACTTCCATCACCGCTGCCTTCATGGCTTCGTAGCCCTGGTCCGAAAGCTCCTGGATGCGCTGCGAACCGAGGTTGGAGGTCATGACGATCACCGTATTGCGAAAGTCTACGGTGCGGCCATGGCCATCGGTCAGCCGGCCGTCGTCGAGCACCTGCAGCAGGATGTTGAACACGTCGTGATGGGCCTTTTCGATCTCGTCGAGCAGGATCACCGAGTAAGGGCGCCGGCGCACGGCTTCGGTCAGGTAGCCGCCTTCTTCGTAGCCGACATAGCCGGGCGGTGCGCCGATCAGGCGGGCCACGGAATGCTTTTCCATGAACTCCGACATGTCGATGCGCACCATGGCCTCTTCGGTGTCGAACATGAACTCGGCCAGCGCCTTGCACAGTTCAGTCTTGCCAACGCCGGTCGGGCCCATGAACAGGAACGAACCGATTGGGCGGTTGGGGTCGGACAAACCGGCGCGTGAGCGACGAATGGCGTCGGCCACTGCGGTGACCGCCTCGTCCTGGCCGACCACGCGACTGTGCACCGCTTCTTCCATGCGCAGCAGCTTGTCGCGTTCGCCTTCCAGCATTCTTGAGACCGGGATGCCGGTCCAGCGCGAAACCACCTCGGCGATTTCATCCTCGGTGACGCGGTTGCGCAGGAGCTGGAAGCCGTCCTTGCCCACCGCCTCACCGCGCTCGGCCTCTTCGAGCTGTTTTTCAAGCTCGGGAATCCGCCCGTATTGCAGCTCCGACATGCGGGCGAGATCCTGGGCGCGCCGCGCGGTTTCCAGCTCGCTGCGGGCGCGCTCGAGCTCTTCCTTGATGTGCGTGGTGCCCTGTACGGCGGCCTTTTCCGACTTCCAGATCTCTTCGAGGTCGGAGAACTCGCGCTCCATCTCCTCGATTCTTTCGTTGAGCTCGGCCAACCGCTTCTTGGAAGCTTCGTCGGATTCCTTTTCCAGCGCCACGCGCTGGATTTTCTCCTGGATGAGTTGCCGTTCGAGCCGGTCGAGGGCCTCGGGCTTGGAATCGATCTCCATGCGAATGCGCGAAGCCGCCTCGTCCATCAGGTCGATGGCCTTGTCGGGCAGCTGACGGCCCGATATGTAGCGATGTGACAAGGTAGCCGCCGCCACCAGCGCCGGGTCGGTGATGTCGACGCCGTGATGCACCTCGTAACGCT
>JBFHEJ010000142.1:0-6383 GCA_041584255.1 Lysobacterales bacterium | reverse complement strand
GCCTCATCGCTGTCTTCGGGTGTCTTGTGCAGAGGCAGGTCGAGATGTGGCGGCATGCGATCGATTTTGATCCTCGAACTGCTGCCGATGACCCTTGCCTCATTGTTCCTGAGCCAGGCATAGGCCATGGCATCGGCAATCCCCTCGCTGACCCAGTGTGCGGTGCAGACACCGTATTCCTTGCATGCGCCCAACATCGGGTAAGTGAACATCGGATGGGCGGCTTGAATGGCGTGGAACAATTCGTGCGCCGGCGTAACGACCTCATCGGAGTCCGGCCTGCCACCGCGGGCCAGGGCCTGGTAGGCGAGGACGACCCCCGGATCGATGCGGATGTCCGGGACACCGCCGAGCACCGGTCCGGGGGCGCGGTATTCGCCCAGGGTGTCGGCACTGATCGAGTCCGGGAATATCACATATTTTTGGACATTGTCGGTGGGATCGGTGATGCAAAGCATTTTGCTCGGCGGCGGGACACCCTGATCCCAGGGCTTCGCGGCAGACGCGCCGGCAGCGGCGCCGCGTGGTTTGAGGTCGTTGCGGTAGAAATCCAGGGCATTCTCGACCGCTGCCTCAATGTTGATGGCCGCGTCCTGCTGAATGCCGGCACCGACGGTGGTTGGCCCGAAATCCAGAATCAGTTTTCTTTTCGGTTTGTCGACATCGCGCACGATGCCTTGATTCAGCCAGCCAACCTGCCCCGCTTCACAAGGGTCCAGATCGACGAGGGTAACGGCCAACGCCAACTCGGCCGTCATGGCCATTGCAACCGAACCAGCGATCAGGCAGAGCGGTGCGTGCTGACGGTGCTTCCGATCGTAGCGATCGTGAAGTCCGAGGCCTGCGAAATTGAAGGTCACAGGTTCAGTATAGGCTATCATGGATCAGCCGAATCCGAAGCCAATGGTCGCAGCGACGGCTGGCACTGGTCAGGGCAGGTTCGAAAAAGGGCTCTGGCGTATAAGTAGAATAAAGCACATTTCTCGGGCATTTGGAAAGTATGCCTACATGAAATCTTGCTCCGGCCGACCCTACACTGGCTCGTCTTTTGGCACTTTGCTGGTAGCTGCCGCGGGTTTTTCCGCTCGTTGCGGTCCCTGAATTCGTTCCACAAACCCCGCGGGCCGAGCGCACACCTGGGCCAGCATCCCAATCGTCAAGCCTGTCTTTAGCCCACATCCACCGCGCCCGGCGGCCTGCGTGCCGAGTTGTTGGAATGCGAATCGCCACGGTTAACATGATTCAGAATCTTGCGAATCAGTAGCGGATCCTCGATACAGGCGATGACGCGCAGTCTCCCGCTGCAATCCGGACACTTCACAATGTCAATGGCGAACACCCGTTTCAAGCGCTGCGCCCATGTCATCGGCGCCAGTGGTTTGTCCTCATCCACCCTTCCCCGCGCTCGCCGCGGTACGACCCTGTGGCGGTGCCTGGCATTCGGCGCGAATACACGCGCCACGGCTCCACTCGACCACTTCTTTGGCTGCGCCAAAGCCGTAACCTCGATTCCGCCTGCGCTATGAAAGCGGGTGAGATTGAGGCGGGGGCGCGGAACCAGTGCCGCCAGCCGGGCGATGAAGTTCAGCGGTTCCAGCACCACATGGGTTGAGCCATCCCGGAACGGGCGCTTGTAGCCCGAAGATTATCCTGAAACTACGTCAGGAAACGGATTGCGTCTGTCGCCAGTTGTTCCAAGTTCCAGCGTGGCTGGGTCGCAACCAAGTGGGTCCCGGATCGCGCTATTCGCGCTTCCGGGATGACATCAGGTGCTTCGAGCTGATGCCGAAAACGTTGCTACATGTTTCGGCGATACTCGCCACCAACATCGTAAAGTGCGTGAGACATTCCACCAAGGGAACACACCTTCCCCGCCTCCATCAGTGCGGCAAAGGTGTTTTTTCTCTCACGCGCGACCTTCTGTAGTTCCCTTAGCCTGGGTTTGGCTTCTTCGGCATGGGTGTCGCGGAAGGCTTCGACGTTGGTTACCTGCTGGTCCTTTTCCGCCTTGGATGAGCGCATCAGCTCGATCTCGCCCACCTCGCCGTGACCATCCGGCGGCAGGAATGTGTTCACCCCGATGATGGGAAGACTGCCGTCGTGCTTCTTGTGCTCATAATAAAGGCTCTCTTCCTGGATCTTCGAGCGCTGGTACATGGTGTCCATCGCGCCCAGCACGCCGCCGCGCTCTGAAATCCGCTCGAATTCCTGGTAGACGGCCTCTTCGACGAGATCGGTCAGTTCGTCAATGATGAAGCTGCCCTGCCAGGGGTTCTCGCAAAAATTCAGGCCCAGCTCCCTGTTGATGATCATCTGGATGGCGACTGCCCTTCGTACCGACTCCGGCGTGGGGGTGGTGATGGCCTCGTCGTAGGCGTTGGTGTGCAGCGAGTTGCAGTTGTCGAACAGCGCGTACAGCGCCTGCAACGTGGTGCGGATGTCGTTGAACTGGATTTCCTGGGCGTGCAGCGAGCGGCCCGAGGTCTGGATGTGGTACTTGAGCTGCTGGCTGCGGGCGCTGGCGCCGTAGCGCTCGCGCATGGCGCGCGCCCAGATCCTGCGCGCGACCCGCCCAATCACGCTGTACTCGGGGTCCATGCCGTTGGAGAAAAAGAAACTGAGATTCGGCGCGAATGCATCGATGTCCATACCCCGCGCGAGATAGTACTCCACAATCGTGAATCCATTGGAGAGCGTGAAGGCCAGCTGGCTGATCGGGTTGGCCCCGGCTTCTGCAATGTGGTAGCCGGAGATCGACACCGAGTAGAAATTGCGCACCTTGTGGTCGACGAAGTACTGCTGGATGTCGCCCATCATGCGCATGGCAAATTCCGTGCTGAAAATGCACGTGTTCTGCGCCTGGTCCTCCTTGAGGATATCGGCCTGCACGGTGCCGCGCACGGTCGCCAGCGTGCGGGCCTTGATCTCGTCGTAGGTCTTCTGATCGAGCCCGTCGATGCCGATCAGGCGGTCGGATGTAATGCCGAGCAGGCCGAGGCCAAGGCCGTTGTTGCCTTCGGGCAAGTCGCCGTGATACCCGGGCCGCTTCTTGTCGGCGAAATATTCATCGATCTTCTTCTGCGCCGCTTCCCACTTGTTGTGCTTGCGAAGATGAATCTCGACCTGCTGGTCGATCGCGGTGTTCATGAAAAACGCCAGGATCATCGGCGCCGGGCCGTTGATGGTCATCGAGACGCTTGTGGTGGGCGAACACAGGTCGAAGCCCGAGTAGAGCTTCTTCATGTCATCCAATGTGGCGATCGATACCCCAGAGTTGCCGACTTTGCCGTAAATGTCCGGGCGGGTGTGCGGGTCCTCGCCATAGAGGGTGACCGAATCGAATGCGGTGGAAAGCCGCGCCGCCGGCTGGCCATGGGCCAGTAAATGGAATCTGCGGTTGGTCCGCTCGGGCGGGCCTTCGCCGGCAAACATGCGAATCGGGTCTTCGCCCACGCGGCGATACGGGAACGTTCCGCCGGTATAGGGATAGGCGCCCGGCAGGTTCTCGCGCATCAGGAAGCTTAAGAGTTCGCCCCAGTCGGCATCGCGCGGCATGCCGATCTTGGGGATCTGCAGTTTGCTTAGAGATTCGCGGTAGTTGTCGCCGGTGATCTCCTTGTCACGCACCTGGTAGCTGTATTGCTCCGTGCGGATGCCTTCCTTTCGCTGCGGCCAGGTTTTGAGCAGTTCGATGGCATTCTCGGAAAGCTCGTCGATGGCCTCGTTGTAGCGCTGGCGCAGTAGCACCATGGCGCGGTCGGCTTTCTTGCTGGTGAGGGCATCCTCGCCGTAGTGACCAAACGGTTCCGGCAGTTGCGCATCGTCCAGCGCCTTGAGCGACTCGTAATAGTTCTGCGCCCGGCTGGCGGCTTCGGCCTGGTTGGCGATGTCCTGGTTGATCAAGCGGCCCTCCTCGGCAATTTCGGCCAGGTAACGCTGGCGGTTGCCGGGGATCAGCACGGTGGCCTTGGGTTCTTTCACCGTGGTATCGATCTCGGGGGTCCACGCCTCTACATCGAGGTCCAGCTTCTCGCGCAACAGGCGGCACAGGTTGACGAACATCCAGGTGACGCCCGGGTCGTTGAACTGGCTGGCGATAGTGGGATAGACCGGCACGTCCTCGTCAGCCGTCTGGAAGGCCACGTGGTTGCGCTTCCACTGCTTGCGCACGTCGCGCAGCGCATCCTCGGCGGCGCGCTTGTCGAACTTGTTGAGCACCACGAGTTCGGCGAAATCCAGCATGTCGATCTTCTCCAGCTGGCTCTGCGCACCGAAGTCGCTGGTCATGACGTAGACCGGAAAGTCGACGAGGTCGACGATCTCCGAATCGCTCTGGCCAATGCCGGCGGTTTCCACCAGTACGAGATCAAAACCGGAGGATTTCAGGTACGAGACGGCGTCCTGCAGGATGGCCGAGGTGGCGAGGTGCTGGCGCCGGGTCGCCATCGAGCGCATGAAGATGTTCTCATTGCGCAGCGTGTTCATGCGGATGCGGTCGCCCAAAAGCGCCCCGCCAGTTCTGCGGCGGGTAGGGTCGACCGCCAGCACGGCGATGGTCATGTCGGGGAAACACTGGGTAAAGCGGTTGAGCAGCTCGTCGGTGACCGAGGATTTGCCTGCGCCGCCGGTGCCGGTGATGCCGATGACCGGGGCTTGTTTCTTGGCACCTTCCCATTCGCGGCGCTTGAGTTTCAGTTCAGATTCGCTGAAGACCTCGTCTTCCAGCGCGGAGATCACGTTGGCGACGGTCTTGGCGGGTTCCCCATTTTTATTATTTTGGGGCGGCTGGCCGGGGTATTCCGTGGCTACCCGGCCCTTGGCGGTGCGCTTGACCACGTCCTCGATCATTTCGACGAGGCCCATGTTCATACCGTCGTCGGGGTGGTAGATGCGCTCGACGCCGTAGGCTTCGAGTTCCTTGATCTCATCCGGGGTGATGGTGCCGCCACCTCCGCCGAAGACCTTGATGTGATCCGAGTCGCGCTCGCGCAACTGATCGATCATGTACTTGAAGTACTCGATGTGCCCACCCTGGTAGCTGGACACCGCGATGGCGTCGGCATCTTCCTGGATCGCCGCGCGCACAATGTCGAGCACGCTGCGGTTGTGGCCGAGGTGAATGACTTCCGCGCCCTGCGCCTGAATCAGGCGGCGCATGATGTTGATGGCGGCATCGTGGCCGTCGAACAGGCTGGCGGCGGTCACAAAACGAAGCGGGGTCTTGGCTGCTTCCTGTTGGGGGACGACGTTTTCAGCGGTTTGGCTCATATCAATTCTCGGTAACTACGGCGCCAGCAGCGCCTTCATGTTGCGTTTGAGGCCACGGTGTAGCGCCGCGACGCCATCCGTGTCCTCGGGATGCTGTAACCAGTGGTAGACAATGCCGACAATGGCGGTGTTGAACTGCCCGGCCACGATGTCCACCGGCAATTTGGGTTTGGGCTCGCCGCGGGCGATGCCCTCGCGGATCCACTTGGCAACGTCGCGGCGGCGCCGGTCGTGAATCCCGGACATCACCTTCTTGAGCGGCGACTGCGGCGCCACCGACTCGAACCACACAATGTAAAAGGCCCGTACGTGGTCTGGCGCCTCCAGGCAGAATTTCAGGTGCTCGTCGATGGCGGCGGCCAGTGCGGCATAGCCGCTCTTGCCCCGCGTGGTGCGCGTCAGCTGTCTTAGCCAATCCTCTCCGACCGTGTGCACGATAAACTCCAGCAAACCGGCCTTGTTGCCGAAACGGTGACCGGCAAGCCCGCGGCTGTAGCCGGCGTTTTCCCCAACCTCACGCAGCGTGGTGCGCTCGACGCCGCGTTCGACGATGAGTTTCACCGCGGCATCGAGCATCAACCGATCGGAGAGGTCGGTGCGCTCGGCCTGCGTCATCCGGGGTGCTGTAGCCATGGAATGCGCCTTATAGAAACTTGTTAGCGACAAGCAAGTTTCTTATGGTACGTTTAAAAGCCCTTTTGTGCAACACCAGGCGGCCTGCCACGAGAATCGAAATTGGGCAGTGGACGCCGCTACGTTCGAGCCGAATCGCCAAGCTCACCGGCAAATTGGTCGCGATAATGGCGGTACCAGTCCGATTGAAACCGCTCGTGGGGATCAAACTGGCGTTTGCGCCGCAGGAATTCGATGAACTGTGGGTAACAGGCCAGCACCTGATCGGGCCGGGCGAACTTGTGGTAAGTCAGGTAATAGCTGCCGGCACGGGCAACCGCCATGTCAATGAGCCGGCGGAACGCGTCCGCAGCATGCTGGATTCCATCTGGCGAATGCGCAATATGCAGGTTGAAAATGATGCATGCATACGGCTTTTTGGCCCATGCGAGGAAGCTTTCGTCATCCGCCTCGATTAGCCGTACGGTGCCGTAGATCAATGG
>JBFHEJ010000141.1:0-6396 GCA_041584255.1 Lysobacterales bacterium | reverse complement strand
GCTTTACGCGCAGGATTTCGTGGCCTGGACACAACGTGTTGAGCCAACGGTCGAAATTACCGAAAGCGAGATCGTGTTCGTGGGTTACGGCGTAGTTGCGCCGGAATATGACTGGAACGACTATGCAGGCGTTGACATGACGGGCAAAACCGCCCTGATCCTGATCAATGACCCCGGTTTTGCCCTGCAGGACCCGGCGGTGTTCAAAGGGAACGCCATGACCTATTACGGGCGCTGGCGGTACAAGTTCGAGGAGGCGGCGCGCCAGGGCGCGGCGGCGGCCATCATCATTCACGACACCGAACCCGCTGCCTACGGCTGGAATACGGTGCGCAACAGCTGGACCGGTCCGCAGTTCTACCTCCCTTCCGCCCCGGGTGGCAGCCGGCCCGTCGTCATGGAATCGTGGTTGCACAAGGATGCCGCCGGCGTGCTCCTGAACGAGGCAGGCTTTGAACTCGAGGCACTGCAACAGCGTGCCCTGTCACCGGCGTTTGCGCCGATCGCCCTGGGCACCCGATTTTCGGCACACCTCGACAGCGATATTGTCACCGGGACTTCGCACAACATCGGCGGAATGGTCCGTGGCTCCGAAGCGCCCGATGAGGCAGTGATCTATACGGCGCACTGGGACCATATCGGGACCGGTCAATCAGAAGATCCAAGCGAGGATGTGATCTACAACGGTGCGGTGGACAATGCCACTGGCGTCGCCGCACTGATCGAGCTGGCCCATGCCTTCACCACCATAGCGGAGGCGCCGCGGCGAAGCGTGGCTTTCCTCGCGGTGACCGCGGAAGAATCCGGATTGCTGGGTTCCGCCTGGTACGCCGAGCATCCGGCATTCCCGATGAAGCAAACCGTGGCCGGAATCAACATTGATGCCATGTCGGTTTACGGCCCGACCCGGGATGTGGTCGTGGTCGGTTATGGCTCCTCGGAGCTGGAAGATATTCTGCGCCGGGCAGCAGACTCACAGGGCCGGACTGTCGAACCGGAACCACACCCGGAACGGGGCGGCTACTACCGCTCGGATCATTTCAATTTCGCCAAGCGTGGCGTGCCGATGCTGTACGCCGAGTCGGGAACCGACCATCGTGAGCTCGGCAGCGAGTACATGGAAGCCAAAGCGCAGGAATACGTTGAGCTGCGTTACCACCAGCCGGCCGACGAAGTCGGGGACGACTGGGATTTGCGCGGCGCCATGGAGGACATCGAACTGTACTACAGGATCGGTTTTGAAATCGCCGACGGCGATTCCTGGCCCCGCTGGTACGACGGCCATGAATTCAAAGCCATCAGGGAAGCCACCATGCGCGAAGACCGCACGGGGTCCGGCTAAAAGGCATTGATGCCGGTCAGCTCGCGCCCGATGACGAGCTGGTGCACCGTTTCGGTGCCCTCGTAGGTAATCACGCTTTCAAGGTTCAGCATATGGCGGATCGCCTGGTACTCGGTGGTGATGCCGCTACCGCCC
The DNA here is from genome assembly GCA_041584255.1 of Lysobacterales bacterium. Taxonomy (GTDB): domain Bacteria; phylum Pseudomonadota; class Gammaproteobacteria; order Xanthomonadales; family SZUA-36; genus JAUIBE01. The sequence continues at coordinate 4,919 of JBFHEJ010000141.1, read as the reverse complement.
AGCAGGTCGCGGCAGTCGCGGGCAATGTCCAGCGCCATGCGCACGTTGTTCCATTTGGCCAGGCTGACCTGGCTGGGCTGCATTCTGCCCTCATCCTTGAGGCGGCCCAGGCGCAGGGACAGCAACTGGGCACCTGTGATGCGCCTCGCCATGTCGGCAATGCGAATCTGCACCGCCTGATTGGCCGCCAGCGGACGGCCGAACAGTTTGCGGTCTGCGGTGTAGTCAACGACCTCCTTGAGGCAGGCGATGGCCGAGCCTATCGGCCCCCAGGTGATCCCATAACGGGCCTGTGTCAGGCAGCCGAGCGGCCCCTTGAGGCCAACGACGTTGGGCAGACGATTGGCTTCGGGCACGCGGACGTTATCGAAATAGAGCTCGGAGGTTACCGAGGCGCGCAGCGACATCTTGGAGTGAATTTCAGGGGCATCGAAGCCCTTCATCCCCTTTTCCACCACGAAGCCCATGATCCCCTCTTCGGTGCGCGCCCACACCACCGCAATATCGGCGATGGTGCCATTGGTGATCCACATCTTGGAGCCGTTGAGAACCCAGTCGTCACCATCGCGCCTGGCGTGGGTTTTCATGTTGCCGGGGTCGGAGCCACCATGAGACTCGGTCAGCCCGAAACAGCCGACGGTTTCGCCCTTTGCCATGCCCGGCAGCCAGCGCTCTCGCTGCTCTTCGGAACCATAAGCGTGAATCGGATACATCGCCAGGCTGGACTGCACCGAGACAAAGCTGCGCAGCCCGGAGTCACAGCGCTCCAGTTCCTGGCAGATCAGGCCGTAGGACACCGCATTGAGCCCGGCGCAGCCGTATCCTTCCAGGCTGGAGCCCAGCAGGCCCATCTCGGCAATCTCCGGGATCAGCTCCGAAGGAAACGTCGCCTCATCAAAGTGCTTTGCGATGCTCGGCATGGCGCGTTCGTCAACAAAACGGGCGACGCTGTCACGAATCATCCGCTCTTCCTCGCTCAACAGCGAGTCGATGTCGTAAAGATCAAATGGGTTGAGCTGTGCCATACAAGCTCCGAAGGAATTTGCGATTAGGGGTCAGAGTAAAGTGCCAGAGTAAAGAGGAAATTGGCGGAGAGAGAGTATAGCGGTAAGCGGGTTGATCTTGTGAGTCAATTCAGAGAAATACTCCAGCACATGTCTCTGGCTCCATTTCTAAATTTCTCCGCTTATTCGTTCACGACGCCGAAAGGAACGTGGGCGGCGGTGACATGCTCATTGGCCGAGTCGATATGCACCTGCTGGTCGTCGAAGAAGATGTCCGCGCCGAAGGCTTTGAGAAACTCGCCCTTGGACCGCCCGCCGAGGAACAACGCTTCGTCGATGCGAATGCCCCACTGGCGCAGCGTCAGGACCACGCGCTTGTGGGCCGGGGCGGACCGCGCCGTGACCAGTGCTGTTCTAATGGGATTGTTGTCCGCGGGATAGGCCGACTGAATCTTGTGCAGGGCTTCGAGCACGCCTTTAAACGGGCCGCCCGAGAGGGCCTTGCCGGCGGCAGCCCGCTCGCTGTCTGCGAAGGCTTCGAGCCCGCCCGACTGGTAGATGCGCTCCGCTTCGTCACTGAAGATGACCGCGTCGCCGTCGAACGCAATTCTTAGCCGCGAATCTTCCGGGCTTTCCCTGGCGCGGTCGGCGCCGCCGGGGAGGATCGTGGCGGCGGCATAACCCGACTTGAGGGCCTGGCCGACATCGGCCCCGTTTGTCGAAAGCCAGAGGTCTGCCCCATACGCAGACATGTACCGCCAGGGACTGACGCCGCTGGTGAACGCGGCGCGCTCGATATTGAGGCCGTAATGCTCGATGCTGTTGAAAATCCTCAACCCGGTATCGGCGCTGTTGCGTGATAACAGGATCACTTCAACGCTGGGATGCTCGACGCCATCTTCGTTCAGCGCCAGCAGTTTCCTGGCCAGCGGAAAAGCGACCCCAGGCTCCAGCACGTCGTTCTCATGCATCACCTGGTACTCGGCGTAGGCGCGCAGCCCGTCTCGTTCGAACACTTCGTGGCTGTGGCGCATGTCGAACAGGGCCTGGGACGAGAGCGCGATTACCAGCTTGCCGCCCTGGTGTGGGCTGTGATTCGTCTTTCCGGCGCCGGGCTGCGCGTCTTTTTTCATACTTTCAGATTAGCAGAAAGGCTCTCAATATCTGAGAATCTTGGTGTGTCAAATCTCGTGGCGTGAGATGAGGTTGCGCGCCTTGACCTTGGCAAGGTTGCGCAAAATGTCTCCCTGCGGGCTTCGTGGCTCGATGATCTGACATTGGGCGGCGGTGTATAGAAACCAGAACAGGGGGAACACGGCGCGCGCCGATTCGAACGCTTTGCCCAGGTCGGGTTGCTGCAGATTCCCGCTGAATGCGGAAAGGTAGGCTTCTCGTACGGCATCCATCACTTCTTCGTCGAGCGGATCGGCTTGCGGGTCGATGAATTCGCCGCTGCCGTGCTGCTCGAAAAAATCCAGCGTACGACAAAGCGCCATGAACGGGTGGGTGACCGCCACATCGGCCCAGTCAATGACACGGCACTTGTCTTTTTCCACGAAGAAATTGCCCGGCCGAAAATCCAGGTGCGCAAGGCTGTCAGGAATGTCGAAGCGCTGGAGCTCGTCACACCACGGCCGCGACGCTGCGATGGCGTCTTGCAGCTTCCCGATTTCTTCGGCATCGAACGGTTCGGGATCTTCCGCCAGCACCGGAATCATGCGTTCCACCAGCCGCCCTGCCCTGCCGTCCTCATCGCGCAAATAAGCAAGATCCATGACGGGACAGCTCAGCGCCCGCCAGGTGTCCATCTTTTCCATGGCCTCGACCTGGAACTGACCCAGGGTGCGCGCAAAATCAGGATAGCGCTCCTGACCTGACTTGTTTTCATGCTTGATCCTGAAATCCCTCATCAGCATCCAGTTGCGCTGCTCATCGACCGCCAGCGGACTGACCACCATGTCAGGCCAATGCTCGGCCAAAATAGGGGTCAGGCGAGCCTCTCCCGGGGGCTTTGAGTATGCCGCCTTGAAATAGACATTCCCCCGCACGGTGGACACCCGGAGGAGGCAGGCGGTCGGCCAACCCGCCTTGTACTGCTGCACAGAGCCGGAAACCTGCGTGCCGTTTTCGATCAGCCGGTCGGTGACCCATTGCTCGGCCTTTCTGAACCAGCCGGGCCGCTCCCATGGGGCACGGAGTGGTGACACGTGTTTTTGCTGTTGTTGCTTCAGCCACTTTTCGATGGGATCGTCTTCTCCCGCCTGCCAGTTTCCGAATTGGCCATACTCTTCGAGTCCCACCCAGACCGCCTGCATCTGCTGCTGGGAGGCGCCGTGCATCTCGAGCTCCACCAATGCGTAATTCTGCGCTTCGAGCAGAATGCGCAGGACGGTGGTGCGAAAAGAGTATTTCTGCATCATGCCCTTGTTGATGACGGGGGCCTTGTACATCAAGGCGCCCTCCTCGGGAAGCTGCAGCACGGGCGGTGACCAGCGATCCTGGTGCTTGATGACCAGGAACTTGGGTTTTTCAGGATGTTTAATCAGGCAGTGACAGGGTATTGTCATGAGAATTGCCGGGGTTGCTTACAGGAACTGCTCATCGAGAATCCGCTCCTCGAGGCTGTGGTCGGGATCGAACAGCAGCCGCAGCCGAATATCGGGGTCCTCGAAAACTTCCACCGAGGTGACGCCGCGAACCTCGTGGGCGTCCGCGGTGGCGCTGACCGGACGCTTGTAGTGATCGAGAATCGTAAAACCAACCCGTGCCGTGCTCGGTAGCACCGCCCCGCGCCATCGCCTGGGGCGAAACGGTGAAATAGGAGTGAGTGCCAGTGCGTCAGTGCCCAGGGGGAGAATTGGTCCGTGGGCCGAGAGGTTGTAAGCGGTGCTGCCGGCCGCCGTGGCGATGAGCACGCCATCACACACAAGCTCCTCAACCTTGACGTTGCCATTGACCTCGATACGTATGTGGGCGGCCTGGTTGGTTTGCCGGAGGAGAGAAACCTCGTTCATGGCCAGGGCCTGGTTCTCGGTGCCCGACTCCGACGTGGCGATCATGCGCAAAGGGTTGAGTTCCACCAGCTGTGCCTTGGCCAGGCGATCTTCCAGCCCTTCCTCGCGAAATCGATTCATCAGGAATCCAACGTTGCCCAGCTTCATGCCGTAAATCGGCAGCTTGGCTGAAAGCAGACGATGGAGCGTCCGCAGCATGAAACCGTCGCCCCCCAATGCCACGATCACTTCGGCCGACTCGATAGGCGCCTGCCCGTAACGCTTTTCCATGCCCGCCAGTGCTTCACGTGCTCTGTCCGAGGCACTGGCCACGAAGTGGATCGCCATAGGAGAAGTTGCGGGCGGGCTCATTGGGTGTTGTCGATCAACTGACCCAGAGACTGCACCGCTACCGCCAGCGTCGCATAGTCCATCGAGGGCAAATCGCGCATGTCACGCAGCATGTCTTTGACCCGCGAAACCTCCGAGTCGTGGCTGTCCATCCAGTTGCCGACAGGGTCCTTGGCCTTGCTGAAACTCCTCAACACACGATCGACGAGTTCCTTATGGTGATTCAGAAGCTCGGCACGCAGATTGCCGCGGGCGTGCGCATGCCACTGGCCCTCGACCTTGAGCCCTTCGACTTCGGAGCGTAGCCACCGCAGCTCCAGTGCCTCACCTAGACCAAAGTAAATGCGTGAAACGCGTTCCGGTGGCGTGTTTCTCTGGGCCGCGGTCTCAACCACATCGAGCGCGGGAAAGAGCATGGGCAACATGGCCGTACGACGTGCGAGTTCCTCCGGGAAACCGGATTCCACATAGGGCTGCATAGCCGTCTCGAGTTGCACACGGTCTTCCGCGCACAGCGACTTTTCCATGCCCCTGGCCAGAACCTTGATGCCGGGGGCAAGGCGCTGGATCT
>JBFHEJ010000140.1:0-6398 GCA_041584255.1 Lysobacterales bacterium | reverse complement strand
TGGATCGTCCCGCAAAGGCGACCTCCCAGCCGCGGTCGTCCGGCAACTGCGATAAGTTGTGGGCGCTGATCACGTAACAGGCCTGGCGATAGGGGTTGCGCATTTGATACTCGCGGTTGGTGTCGCGCTGGAAGGTGAATGATGAAACCGGGATAATGTGCGCTCATTCTACCGGGCCTCCGGGGAAAATAAGTCATTCAGCGAATCAAACACATCGGATGGGACACCGAGGAGAACGGCCCATGAAGTTTTCAATCCCTGCGTCTGTCATTGCCTTGGCATTGTTGTTCGCACCCGTTCTGGCTCAGTCAACGGGCGCGGGCGACGTGAGCGCCGGGCAGGCTCAGTCGGCGGTTTGCGCCGCCTGCCACGGGGCCGATGGCAACAGCATCATGCCGCAGTGGCCCAGCCTGGCGGGTCAGCACGCCGATTACCTGGTGCGGCAGTTGCGACTGATCAAGTCCAATGACCGTCCGGTGCCGGAGATGACTGCCATAGCCGCCGGGCTGAGCGAGGCCGATTTTCAAAACCTGGCAGCCTATTTCTCGGCACAGTCAATGAAAATCGGCACGGCCGACGAAGCTCTGGTGGACACCGGCAGGCGGGTCTACCAGGCTGGAAATCAGGATACCGGCGTGCCCGCTTGCATGGCCTGCCACGGGCCGACCGGAGATGGAAATCCGCTGTCAGGCTACCCCGTTCTGGCCGGACAACAGCCGCTGTATACGGCAAACCTGCTCAAGCGCTATCGCAATGGTGAACTCTGGGGTGAAGATGATGCGGCCAGCCTTGTCATGGTGGGTGTTGCGGAAAGGATGACCGATCGTGAGATCGAAGCTGTGGCAAGCTATGTTCACGGCTTGTACAAAGCAGAATAGCCGCGCTTGGTTGAACCTGAAGCACCGCTTATGGTCTTTACCCCGGTAGCAGGCCTTTGACTCGAGCCATGCTCACTAACAGAAAAAACTGCGGAGTTGACCGGATGATGAATTCCAGACTTTCCACCGCCTGGCTGCGTGCCGGCCAGGCCATTGTGATGATGGCCCTGCTGTCCCTTGGGGCTGCGCCCCTGATGGCGCAGGGTTCGAAGTACCAGGAGGGCCTGCACTACTTCAAGATCGACCAGGCAGGCGGCGCCTCGCCCGAAGGTAACATCGAGGTCGTCGAGGCATTCAGTTACCTTTGCCCGCACTGCAATACCTTCGAGCCTTTCATCAGCCAATGGCTGCAACGCAAGCCGGAGAACGTCAAGTTCACCCGTATGCCGGTTATTTTTGGACGTAAAACCTGGGAACTGTACGCCCGTGCATACGTCACCGCCGACATGATGGGCATTGCAGACAAGGCCCACGGCCCGCTGATGGATGCGCTGTACAAGCAAAAGCGCGTCATGCGTGATATGGAAGAATTGGCTCAGTTTTATTCCCAGTTCGGTGTAACCGCCGGTGAATTTGAGGCCACTTCCGAGTCCTTCGCGGTGGACGCGCGCCTGCGCAAGGATCAACGCCAGACCCAGGCCTTTGGCGTCAGTGGCACACCGAGCATGATCGTCAACGGCAAATACCTGGTCAAAGGCAGCCAGGCCGTGCCCAACTATGACACCTTTCTCAGCGTGGTCGATTACCTGATCGCGCAGGAAACAGCCGCCATGGCGAGCAACGAGGAAGCGCCGGAGGCCGAGGTCACGCCCGGAGCGGCCGACGCCTAGGAAATGTCCGGGCCCATGCCCAGCGCACTGAGGCCCAGCCTCAGTGCGATCAACAGAAGCACCGCCCCGAACAGTCGCTTGACCAGAAGCGGCGACAGGCGGTGAACCGTGGCTGCTCCCAGCGGGGCAAATGCAGCGCCTGCGATCGCGATGGCAATCCACGCCGGGCCGTGAACATAGCCCACCGCCGGGCCGGGTAAGTTTCTCAGCTCTCCTAGCAGCGCAAAGGTCAGCGTGCCGGCAAGCGCGATCGGGTAACCGCAGGCGGCCGCCGTGGCTACGGCGTGCTGGGCACGAATGCCGTGCCACATCAGCCACGGTCCGGTCATGCTTCCTCCGCCAATTCCGACCATGCTCGAAATACCGCCGATGACAAAGCCCACGACGCTGGTGGTAGCGTTGCCGGGCAATGGCTTTTGACCCCGCACGGTGGGAGAGAACAGCAGTTGCAGCCCGGCCAGGAAGGCAAAGACCGCGAACACCAGGGTCAGGCGCAGCGGCGCGAGCGCGCCCGCCAGCAGGGCCCCCGCGGCGGCTCCGATCAGCAAGCCCGGTACCAGGCGCTTCACTTCCGGCCAAATCACCGCCTCCCGCCTGTGGTGCGCGATGACGGAACTGAGCGAAGTCACCAGCATGGTGGCGAGCGAAGTGGCGACCGCAAAGTGAATGGCCTGGTCACCGGTTTCGGGCATCTTGAGAAACAACAGGGTCAGCGCCGGTACGGTCACGAGTCCGCCGCCGATGCCGAGAAATCCCGCGAGATACCCTGCGGCGGCGCCGATCAGGATAAATTCAAGCCACGGCACGGTAAATTGTCGCGGTGGCACCTTGCGGCGAAATAGGCTTGGTCTTATTCTCCATGGTGTGGCCGTGGGCTATACCAAAGGACGGGTTTTCGGCAGTTTATCAGGCTTGCTGTTGGGGCTTGTTTGCGCCTCGGCAACTCCAGCCCAGGTGTCGAACAGTGCCGCCGATCCTGTCTCTGTCCAGCGCGAAACCTTCATCAGGGCCTGGGAGGCCGCGCGGCGGGGCGACAGCGCGACCTTTGAAAGCGAACAGCAATCTCTCAAGGACTACCTCCTTTACCCCTACCTCGAATACAACGCCTTGTTGAGTGCGCGTAGCAGCGCTGCTCCGCAGCGCATGGCGGAATTCCTGGAACAACACGAACACTGGGCGTTCACCGCAGCGCTGGAACGGGCCTGGTTGCGCACCATGGGCAAGCGGGCGCGCTGGGATGTGCTGCTGCAATATGCCGAGGGCCATCCGGATACCGAGGTACGCTGCTACCGGGGTGACGCCAGGATCAAGCGAGATCAGACCGAGGGACTGATGGCCGAGGCGCAGTCCTTGTGGCTGGCGGGACAGTCACAACCCGAGGCCTGTGACCCCTTGTTCGAGTGGCTGATCGCCAAAGGTGGCGTGACCCCGGCGCTGGCCTGGCAGCGCATCAACCTGGCATTCGACGCCCGACATCCACACCTGGTGCGCTATCTGAAGCGGTTCCTCGACCCGGCCGAACAGCCCTGGGCAGACCGTTGGCTGCAGCAGGACAGCCAGCGCTACGGCCGCCTCGACCGGGCGACGCAATGGCCAGACACGCCTGAAGGCCGCGACCTGACCAGCTACGGCCTGAAGCGGCTGGCGAGGTCCGATGGCGACCGCGCCTGGCAGTATTTCCTCAAGCTTGATGGGCATTTCCAGTGGCGCGAGGCGCAACGGGCTGCCATTCTCCGCGAGATCGCGCTGTGGTCGGCGGTCGAGGCAAAGCAGGGCGTGTTTGAGCGCATGTACGCCGTTCCGGCCGCGTACCGAGATGGCACCCTGCTGGAGTGGTGGGCGAGAGCCGGGCTGGCTGCAGAGGTGTGGCAACAGGTTGAAATTGCCGTCAGCCAGATGGAGTCTGAACTTCGTACCGACGATCGATGGCGCTTCTGGGGGGCACGCGCCGCGATGGCAAACGGTCATCGGGAGCGTGGCGAAACCGAGCTCGACAGGCTTGCCAACCGCCCGACCTACTACGGATTCCTGGCAGCCGACCACCTCGACCGGCCGTATGCCATTTGTCCTGCCACGCCGGAGGTGCCGCCCGACGCAATCAGGCTTCTGCGGGGGCGCCCGGACATTGCGCGGGCCCTGGAACTCGAGCGTGTGAACCTGGACAACTGGTCGAGGGCCGAGTGGACGCTCGCGCTGCGTCGACTGCAATCCGGAGATCTGCGGGCCGCCGCGGCACTCGCAATCGAGGCAGGTTGGGTCGACATCGCCATCATGGCGCTGGCCGACAGCGGCGATTTTGATTGGTATGAGTGGCGCTTTCCCATCGCCCACCTCGAAGCGGTCGAACGCACGACGACCACCCGCAACCTGGACCCCGGCTGGGTGATGGGCCTGATGCGGTCTGAGAGTGCGATGGCCGAGGATGCCGTCTCGGGCGCCGGCGCGCGCGGCCTGATGCAGATCATGCCGGGCACGGCTCGCCAGCTCAGCCGGCGCCACGGCTTCAGCTATTCCGGCGTCCACCAGCTGCTCCAGGCCGACTTCAATATCGAACTGGGAACCACGTATTTGCGAGAATTGCTGGACAAGTACGGCGACAATTCCGTACTGGCATCCGGCGCCTACAATGCCGGTCCCGGCGCGGTCGAGCGCTGGTTGGGCAGGGGTCACCCGCCGGAAGCGGCGATGTGGGTGGAAACCCTGCCGTACCGCGAAACGCGCGAGTATATTCCGCGCGTCCTCGCTTTCACCGCGATATACGATTGGCGGCTCGCCCGCCCCGTCACCCGCGTCTCTTCCCGCATGCCACCGTTGGATTCGGTTAATATGATCAGCCCAAATATCGATACGCAGATCATCCCGAAGACGGCCGAAGTGGTTTGTCCCGGGCAGGCAGACGTGGGTGCGCCGTGAAAATTGCTCTACTTGGAGGTTCCGGTTTTGTTGGTCGAAGCCTGCTGCCCGAGCTGGCTGGCCGCGGCCATCGCTGCGTCGTACTGACCCGCGATCCGGAGCGGTGCCGGGAACTGCGTCTGCATCCCGAGGTACAGCTCAACCGCGTCAATGCCGGCGACCTGGAGTCGCTGTCAAGGGCGCTGGACGGCGCCGACGCGGTTGTCAACCTGGTTGGAATCCTTAACGAAAGGGGGCGTACCGGCAAGGGTTTCCACCGCTTCCACGTCGAACTGGTCGAGCGCCTGCTCGAAGCCTGCGCCAAGGCCGGCGTCGGGCGGTTTTTGCAAGTCAGCGCCCTCAACGCGGGCATCGATCACCCGCAGGTGAGTCATTACCTGAAGAGCAAGGGCGAGGGCGAGAAACGCATCAAGGCCAGCGGTATCGATTACACCATCATCCAGCCATCCGTCATTTTTGGCGACGACGACTCCTTCTTCAACCGTTTTGCCGGTTTGCTGAAGTGGCTGCCCGTGCTGCCGCTGGCCTGCCCGGACGCCCGCATGCAGCCGGTCTGGGTCGGCGACGTCACGGCCGCCATCGCCGCCATGCTCGAATCGGATAAAGCGGTTGGCCAGGTTTACCCGTTGGTGGGTCCGAGAAAGTACAGCCTGATCGAGTTGGTCCGCTTCACCGCCTCCGCCATGAGCAAAAAGCGCTGGATTGTTGGACTGCCGGACAGCCCGTCGCGCTTGCAGGGGCTGGTTTGCGACTTCGTGCCGGGCAAACCCTTTTCGAGCGACAATTACCGCTCGCTGCAGTTTGACAACGTCAGTGACGAAAATGCGCTGCCCGAATTCGGCATCGATCCACGGCCGCTGGAAGGGCTGGTGCGCCACTACCTTGGAGGCTCTTCGAGACAGCAGCGCCTGGCCGCCATTCGTAAAAGGGCCCGTGGCCGCTTCTGAAGACCTGCCGATTTCCCTTGATGGTGCCCGTATCTACCTCGTTGGCGGCGCCGTTCGGGACGGCCTGCTGGGCATTCCCCGACGTTGTCGCGACTGGGTGGTCGTGGGCAGCACACCGGAGGCTTTGTTGCAGCAGGGCTTGCGCCAGGTGGGCGCATCGTTTCCGGTGTTCATTCACCCCGAGACCCGTGAAGAATACGCCCTGGCCAGGACCGAGAAAAAGTCCGGACGGGGCTACCACGGGTTCAACGTCGACTTTCATCCCGGGGTCACGCTGGAGGAAGACCTCGAACGACGCGATCTGACCATCAATGCCATGGCGCGCGACACCGATGGCAACCTGATCGACCCGTATAACGGCCGGGCGGATCTCAAAGCCAGGGTGTTGCGGCATGTGTCACCGGCGTTTTCTGAAGACCCGTTGCGCGTGTTGCGCGTGGCGCGATTCGCGGCCCGTTTGTCCGCCTTTGACTTCGAGGTTCATCCGGACACCAGGGACCTGATGCGCGGGATTACCGAATCGGGCGAACTCGACGACCTTGCCGCCGAGCGCGTGTGGGCGGAGATTGCCGACGCCCTGGTGACCCCGCGTCCGGGCCGGTTTATTGAAGTGCTGCGCGATTGCGGCGCACTGGCAAGACTGCTGCCTGAGGTCGACGCCTTGTTCGGCGTGCCGCAGGTGAGGGAATACCATCCCGAAGTCGATGCCGGTGTCCACGTGGTGATGGCGATGGACTGCGCAGCGCGGCTGGCCGGGGGGACTCCGGCGGCCGAGGTGGTGTTCGCGCTGTTGCTGCACGATCTCGGCAAGGCGCTGACCCCGGCGGAGG
>JBFHEJ010000139.1:0-6487 GCA_041584255.1 Lysobacterales bacterium | reverse complement strand
TGGCTCGACACCGGCACGCATCAGTCACTTCAGGAAGCCGCCAGCTTCATTGAAACGATCGAAAATCGCCAGGGCCTGAAAATTGCCTGTCCCGAAGAAATCGCGCTGGCCCAGGGCTGGATCGATCGCAGCCAGATCGAACGCCTGGCCGAGCCGCTGCGCAAGAGCGGTTACGGCGAATACCTCCTGCAATTGCTGCAGAGAAGATAGCCGTGGACTGCATCGAGACGGGCATACCCGGGCTGCTGGTGATCGAGCCGGAGGTACACGGCGATGAGCGGGGATTTTTCATGGAGACCTGGCACGCGCAGCGCTACGCAGAACTCGGGATGCCATTGCATTTCCTGCAGGCCAACCTTTCACGCTCCGCGGCGGGTGTGGTGAGGGGCCTGCATTACCAGTACCCGGAATCGCAGGGCAAGCTGGTCCAGGTGCTCGAGGGGCGGGTTCTTGATGTCGCCGTCGATATCCGGCGCGGCTCTCCCACCTACGGCCAGTGGGCCGGGGTTGAGCTTTCCGCCGCCAACCACCGCCAGTTCTTCGTGCCGGAGGGGTTCGCCCACGGCTTTTGCGTGCTGGGAGACGGCGCCACCCTGAGCTACCTTTGCACCCGTCCTTTCTCGGCCAAACATGACGCCGCGATTGCCTGGAACGACCCGGACATCGGCATCGAATGGCCGATCGAACCGACAAGCCTCTCCGCCAGGGACCGGGCGGCGCCCAGGTTGCGGGATGTGCCGCCCGAACGCCTGCCGCAATTCGAAGAGACGATGGAAGCGTGAGGATTCTACTTACCGGCGCAAGCGGACAGCTCGGCACGGAATTGCGGCCGGTCCTGGGCGCCATGGGCGAGGTCAGCGCCGCGGACATCGTGTCGCCCACGGACTGGAAGGGTGCTTTTCACAAGCTGGATTTCAGCGATCCGGACGGCCTGGATTGGCTGCTTCAGCAGGTGGAGCCGGATGTAATCGTCAATGCGGCCGCCTACACCGCAGTGGACAGGGCCGAGAGCGAAACGGCGGTGGCCAACGCCGTCAACGCCGCGGCCGCTGGCCGGGTGGCGGAGTGGGCTTCTGCTCACGACGCCTTCCTGCTCCACTATTCAACCGACTACGTTTTCGACGGCAAGGCGCAACGCCCTTACGTGGAGTCCGACTCGCCGTCGCCGCTGAATGCCTACGGAGAGAGCAAGCTTGCCGGCGAGCAGGCCATTCGCGAATCAGGCTGTCGCCACGCCATCATTCGCACTTCCTGGCTTTACTCGGCCCACGGCCACAATTTCCTGCGCACCATGTTGCGGCTCGGACGCGAACGCTCCCACCTCAATATCGTCAGCGACCAGCACGGCTGCCCCACTTGGGCGCGCAACCTGGCTCGGGTCAGCGGCATCGTGGTCGAACGCATGGGCGCCCGAGAAGGGGCCGTGGATGACATGACGGCCGACTCCGGCATTTACCACTATTGCGACAGGCCCGCGACCACTTGGTATGATTTTGCGCAATTGATTTTTCGAGCCGCTGCTGCCCGGGGTTTGATAGAACGCCTGCCGCAAGTCGAGGCGGTCACTTCCAGCCAATTTCAGACCGCCGCGATGCGACCACGAAATTCAGTACTGGACACTGGCAAAATCGAACGGGTATTTCGCATTGAGCCGGCCCGACTGGAGCCGTCCCTGGAAGCCTGTCTCGAGGACATTCAGGGTCAGTGACCGACCTCAACGAAAAAACGCCGCTGGTGCCGGTGATTCTCTCCGGTGGGGCCGGTACGCGCCTGTGGCCGGTATCGCGCCGCGCGCACCCGAAACCATTCATGAAACTCGTCGATGGCGAGTCCCTGGCTGAGAAGACCTTCAACCGGGCGCTGGGCGTGGCCGAAGATTCGCCGACGCTCACGGTGACCAGCCGCGACTACTATTTCTACACGCGTGACCTCTACGAGCGCATCGCCGGCGAAGATCACCGGCATGCCTTCCTGTTGGAACCGCTGGGACGCAATACCGCGCCGGCGATCGCCATGGCCGCGACCTGGGCCAGTAACCGACTCGGCCCCAAGGCCAACCTTCTCGTCATGCCGGCTGATCACCTGATTCGCGACACGCAGCGTTTTCACGCTGCCGTCGAAGAGGCGGTGTCGCTGGCCCGGCGCGGCTACCTGGTGACATTCGGTGTACACCCGACCCATTCCGAGACCGGCTTCGGCTACATCAGAAAGGGCCTCGCCATCGCCAATTCAGCGGGTTTCGAGATTGCCGCCTTCGTGGAGAAACCGGACAAGGAAACCGCCAGGCAATATTTCGAATCGGGCGAGTACATGTGGAATTCGGGTATGTTCTGCTTTTCGGCCGGGACCTTTCTTTCCGCGCTCGAAAAACATGCGCCCGAGGTTTACGAGGGCGTCGACAAGTGCTGGCGTGCCATGGACCAATTCCGCCAGCCGTTGGAGATTCCTGAGAAGCTGTTCGCGTCGGTGCCGAGTATCTCGGTGGACTATGCCGTCATGGAGAAAGCCGACAATTGCGCTGTGGTGGGCGCGGACTTCGGCTGGAGCGACATCGGCAGCTGGAAGGCCATCAGCGAGCTCTACCAGTCGGACGAATCCGGCAATCGCATCCATGGCAAGGCCGTGATGGTGGAGAGCCGGGACTGCTTCGTTCAGGGGGAAGACCGCGTGGTGGCCGCCGTGGGCGTCAATGACCTCGTCATCGTCGACACCGGTGACGCGGTGCTGGTGGCCAACCGCGATCGTGCCCAGGAAGTATCGAGCGTGGTCAGCCAGCTCACCGAACTCAAGGACGAAGCTGCGGTTTACCACCGCACCGTGCACCGTCCCTGGGGCAGCTATTCAATTCTCGAAGACGCCGACGACTGCAAGGTCAAGAGGCTGGTGGTCAAACCCGGCCAGGTGCTGTCACTGCAGTTGCACCACCGTCGCTGCGAGCACTGGACGGTCGTTCGCGGCACCGCCAAAGTGCGGCTGGGCGACAAGGAATTTCTGCTCGAGCCCAACCAGTCGACCTACATACCGGTCGAGACTTTACACCGGCTGGAGAATCCCGGTAGCGAGGATGTGCACCTGATCGAGGTGCAAACGGGCGATTATTTTGGGGAAGACGATATCGAGCGCTTCGAGGATATTTACGGCCGCGCGGACTGAGGGATCAGGCGGTGGGGCTCTTTGACCGAGACGTCAAGGTGCCCTGTGGCGGCCGAAGGATCAGGGCCGGAGCTGATCCCAGCCCTGGCGAATCACGTAGAAAAACGCCAGCCACGGCGAAGCGTAAAGCGGCGCAGGAGGAACATCGGCGCGTTGCTGTTTGCGGTTCATCTCGTCACTCCTCTCAGTGTTCTCAGTGGCAGCGGCCAGATTGCGACTATGGGTAGTTTCCATTTCATTCTTCCCGTTTATGCCCAGACCGTTCCCAGTTAATTTGACCGCGTTTTTCTTAAAGTATTGACGCTGAATAACGCGTTTTGGTTACAACCTGGCTCGAAGACCTTTCGTTTTGCCGACGGCATCAGACTTCGCGGCCCTTTTTTCGTTCCCGGTTGAGTTCCCGGTCGATTTCAAATTCCTTGGAGGTCACGAAGGCCTCCATTTTCTCCAGCCTGAGGTTCAATTCCCGAAACCGGTGGCTGAGTGAGCCGAATACGTCCGACGGTGCATTGCTGACGCCACGCCAGAATTCGGCCTGTTCCTGTGTTTCGAAGAGACCCGCTGGTTTGGCCGGCAGCACGATGGCGAGGACGATGTAGGACACCACCATAAAGGGCATGAATGGCGGTATGAAGCAGAGCAGGGCCACCATGACACGCAGACCTTTGCGAGACCAGCCGAAATACTCCGCCACGCCGGCACACACGCCCGCGATCAGGGCGTTTTCCTTGTCGCGGTAGAGTTTGTGCGGGTTGCGCTTTTTGTAGAGTGCGGTCATCCGCGCGACCTCCAGTGCGGCGCTTCGATATCGAGGATGCGCTCGAGTGTGCGAATGCGTTCCTCCATGCGATTAGTGGATTCCCACACCTCGCTAAGCATTTTTTCGTCTTCCGCCGTCAAGCCCTTGGAGGTCTTGATCTTGGTGATGTAGTGAAAAACGATCCAGACCGGAACAACCACAGTCAGTAACAAGATAGGAATTAATTCGCCCATCGCTTACTCCTCGGACTTTGATGCGTCGGCCTTCTTGGGGCCGGATTTTTTACCCGCTTCTCCGCCGACGCGGTTTTTCAACTCGGCGAGTTCTTCTTCCACCCGGTCGCTGCCCTCGAGATCGGCGATCTCGTCGGCAAGGTCCCGGCCGCGGCCCATGGCGATGGCTTCATGCTCCGATTCGACGCGATCGATTCGGCGCTCGGCATTTTCAAAGCGAAACAGTAATTCATCCATGCGATCGTTGTGGATGTGCTTGCGCGCCGAAAGCTGCGAAGTCGCAGTCTTATGGCGCACGATGATGCTGCGCTGCCTGGCCTTGGCGTCGTTGAGCTTGTTCTGCAGCTGGGTGATGTCTGAATTGAACTTCTCGAGTTGACTGTCGAGAACCTCGGTTTCCTTCTTGAGTTGCTCGACGTGGTCCGAAATGGCCTGCTTTTCAGCCAGGGCGGCCCGCGCGAGGTCCTCGCGGTCACGTCGAATGGCCAATTCGGCACGCTTGGCCCACTCTTCCTTTTCCTGATCGAGGTAGCCAATCCGCCGGCCATGTTCCTTGCGGTCGGCAATGCACTTGGCCGCCGCGGATCGAATCTCGACCAGCGTATCTTCCATTTCCTGGATCATCAGGCGAATGATTTTTTCCGGATCTTCCGCCTTTTCCAGAACCGCATTGATATTGGCGTTCACAATATCGCTGAATCTCGAAAAAATTCCCATTGAGTTGGCTCCTGCAAAAATCGAATCTCGGCACTAGTAATGCAGGCTTCGTGCCAATCCACACGTCGTTCATAAATAATGGAAATATAAATGTTTTTTTTCGTATCCGCAGCGATGACAACAATCTCGCCCGGAACGCGTGGCGAATTCAACCAACACTTGGTGCAATGACCAATCGCCAGTGGCAGTCGGCTCGCCTGAAACTTGCTGCGGTCCTGGCAGTCTATGGAAGCTCCATCCTGAGCGGCAGGATCATTCCTGCATGACAGGCATGTTGTGGTTCCAGTAGAATAGGCGACTTTTCGCCCGCAGGAGGTTGTTCCCCATGCGATTTGCATTCGCAACAGCAATGGTGCTGGCCCTGGTTGCCGCGCTAATCAGCAGTCCGGCATTGGCGCAGGACATAACGACAGAAAAAGGCAAGCTCAGCTATGCAATAGGCTGGGACATCGGTGAAGACATTCAAAAGCGTGGAGCGGAGTTCGACGTCGAGGCCATCATCCTGGCGATTCGCGATTCGGCGGCAGGTTCCAATCCACAGGTGCCGGCAGAGGAGATGGTTGCTCTGTTGACCGCCTTGCAGCAGAAGGTTCGCCAGGAGCAGCAGGAGGCGTTTATCGCCCTTGCCGAGGAAAACACGCGCAAGAGCGAGGAGTTCCTGACCGAGAACCGCTCCAAGACTGGCATTGTTGAACTGCCCAGTGGGGTTCAGTACCGCATCATCGAAGAGGGTGGCGGCTCACGCCCCGGCCTCGACAGCACGGTCAAGGTCCACTATCGCGGTTCCAAGATGAATGGTCATGAATTCGACAGTTCCTTTGCCCGCGGCGTGCCCGAAGAATTCACCGTGAACACCGTCCTTCGCGGCTGGCAGGAAGTGCTGCCGCTGATGAAGACGGGTTCGACCTGGCAGGTTTTCGTGCCGCCGGAGCTCGCCTTCGGTGCCCGGGGCAATCCCCCGGTGGGGCCTAACGAGGCCCTGATGTTTGACCTGAAACTGGTCGAAATCGTCGAGTAAGACATCGCATCGAAACGGGGCTGAAAAGCCCCGTTTCAGACTATGGTCCCCGTTCACGCATTCGTGGAGCCATCCGCCATGCAGGATTGGAAAGCCCGGCTGATTTCAGCGGTTTCGCCGCTGGACGCCGGCGTACGTCCTTTGCGTGTCAAGGGCTTCAAGCCACCGGGAGAGGAGTTTTACCGCCCCGGACGAACGGCCGCCGTGCTGGTTCCGATCATTGACTCCGAAGAACCCGAGCTCGTGCTCACTCTGCGTGCGCAGGACCTCGCCCACCATCCAGGCCAGGTCAGCTTTCCGGGTGGCTCGGTCGACCACGGCGACGAGAGTGCCGTGGAAACGGCCATGCGTGAAACGCACGAGGAGATCGGCGTTCCCGCCCGGTCCATCCGGCCACTGGGCTTTCTCGATCGTTACGACACCATTTCGGACTACCGGGTTTTGCCGGTCGTCGGGCTGCTGGAGCCGGGCCTGACCTGGGTTCCCGACCGCAGCGAGGTCGACGAGGTCTTCACGCTTCCGCTTTCCTACATCGCTGACGTCTCGCGGTTTCGCCGGACGGAACGCGAATTCCGGGGACAGCATCACACCATCTGGTCGCTCACC
>JBFHEJ010000138.1:0-6526 GCA_041584255.1 Lysobacterales bacterium | reverse complement strand
GTGGCCATTTTCAGCGAGAAAGATTCCTACGCCTGCTATCTGCTCAACCGGCACGACATCACCCGGCTCGACGTCGTGAACTACATATCCCACGGCCTTAGCAAGGTTGAAGGCGAACCAGCCGCGCGTCCCGATGCTTCCGTACTGGAGTCCGGCGAACCGGCGGCAGATCAGAAAGCAACGGCGCTGGATCGTTTTACCACCAATCTCAACCAGAAAGCCCGCCTCGACCAGATCGATCCACTGATCGGGCGCGACGCGGAGATCGAGCGAACCATCCAGATTCTCTGCCGGCGGCGCAAAAACAATCCGCTTTATGTCGGCGAGGCCGGTGTCGGCAAGACCGCCATGGCGGAAGGCCTGGCGCTGCGGATCGTCCGCAAGGAAGTGCCACCGGTTCTGGAAGACGCCGTCATTTACGCGCTCGACCTGGGTGCGCTGCTGGCCGGGACCAAGTACCGGGGCGACTTCGAAAAACGACTGAAGTCCGTGCTCTCCGAACTCGACGACCAGCCCGGGGCAGTGCTGTTCATCGACGAGATTCACACCATCATCGGTGCCGGCGCTGCGTCGGGGGGCGTCATGGATGCTTCCAACCTGATCAAGCCGGTGCTCGCTTCCGGCGAATTGCGTTGTATCGGCTCCACCACTTTCCAGGAGTTTCGAGGCGTCTTCGAGAAAGACAGGGCGCTGGCGCGGCGCTTTCAAAAGATCGACATCGTCGAACCCAGCGTGGAAGAAACCATCGATATCCTTCGTGGCTTAAAGGCGCGTTTTGAAGCGCACCACGGTGTGGAATATTCCGACAAAGCCCTGGAAGCCGCCGCGGAGCTCTCGGCCCGGCATATCAATGACCGCCACCTGCCGGACAAGGCCATCGACGTCATCGACGAGGCCGGCGCGCGCCAGCGCATGTTTCCCGCCGAGGGTCGCAAAGACGTGCTCGACGAGCACGACATCGAACTGATTGTCGCCCGCATGGCGCGGATACCAGCCAAACAGGTGACGACATCCGACCGCGACGCGCTGATGAACCTGGAACGTGACCTGAAGCTCGTTGTGTTTGGCCAGGACGAAGCCATTGACGCCCTGTCGTCTGCCATCAAGATGTCCCGTTCGGGTCTCGGCGATGTCGACAAGCCGATTGGTTCCTTCCTGTTCGCAGGTCCGACCGGTGTCGGCAAGACCGAGGTCACGCGCCAGCTCGCCCTCACCATGGGGATCGAACTGCTGCGCTTTGACATGTCGGAGTACATGGAAGCGCATTCGGTATCACGCCTGGTCGGCGCGCCGCCCGGCTACGTGGGATTCGACCAGGGCGGTCTGATGACCGAGGGCGTGACCAAAAACCCGCATTCGGTGATCCTGCTCGACGAAGTCGAAAAAGCACACCCCGACGTCTATAACATCCTGTTGCAGGTGATGGACCACGGCAAACTGACCGACGCCACCGGCCGCGAGGCCGACTTCCGCAACGTCATCCTGGTCATGACCACCAATGCCGGCGCGCAGGCGAGCTCGCGACGTTCAATCGGTTTCAGCGACCAGGACAATTCGACGGACGCCATGGAGGCGATCCGCAAGAAATTCGCCCCGGAATTCCGCAACCGCCTCGATGCCATCATCAACTTCAAGGCGCTTGAGTTCCCGATCATTTTGCGAGTCGTCGACAAGTTCATCCTCGAACTCGAGGAGCAGCTCGGATTGCGAAACGTCGCCATCGACGTGTCACGCAAGGCACGCGACTGGCTGGCCGAGGCCGGTTTCGATCCAAAGATGGGCGCCCGGCCGATGAAACGCGTGATTCAAGAACAGATCAAGCGGCGCCTGGCCGACGACCTGCTGTTTGGCGATCTGGCCGACGGCGGCACGGTGAAAGTGAAAGCGCCTCTCAAGGGGGGCAAGGAACTTCGCCTGGAAGTAGCTGCGAGGCCTGCGAAGAAAACGCAGAAAGAGAAAGGGTAGGGCGGCTATTTCGTCCTGTATGTAATGCGGCCTTTACTCAGGTCATACGGCGTCAACTCAACCTTGACCTTGTCCCCGGTGAGAATGCGAATGTAGTGCTTGCGCATCCTGCCGGAAATGTGGGCGGTTACGATGTGGCCGTTTTCGAGTTCGACCCTGAACATGGTGTTGGGCAGCGTTTCCAGTACCACGCCGTCCATTTCAATGACGTCTTCTTTTGCCATGCGCTCCTTACCGTGAATTGGGGAGGCGGTATTGTGCCACCCTCGCGTTGATATTGACAGTCTGCCTCATTGCCTTAAAATACGCCCCCCTAGTAAGCAATCCTCAGCGGGAATAGCTCAGTTGGTAGAGCACAACCTTGCCAAGGTTGGGGTCGCGAGTTCGAGTCTCGTTTCCCGCTCCAATTCCTACACGCCATTTATTCCGGCACCGTCGCCGGACGCCCGCGTTGTTCGACAAGCTGATCGAGTTCGTCCTCGATCCCCAGGTATTCCCAGCGTTGCAGGGCAATTGGCACGTGGGCGTTGAGCAGCACGCGATCGTTGAACGCATCGAGTTCGAATGCATCGTCCAACGCCCCGGCGGCGTCAGCCAGGAAGCGCACGAGCTGCCCATACGCGGCAAAAGCCGCGCCCGCCCGACCAGGGTCACGAACCAGTTGCCAAACCGAATGCGTGGCATCGGCTCTTTCCAACCCGCCGCGCACGACGAGAAAGTCGACGGCTTCTTCGATGTCCCAGTCACCCAGTGCAATCTGCACGTCGGCATTGGCCAGCGCGGCCTGACGGCGGAGCAGGGCCAGGGCCATCATTCGGCTCGCCGGCTTGAATGCATACAAACCGGCCTCGCGCACCAGGGCATTAAAGTAAAGCGCCACTCCTTCGGAAAGGCTCGCGTTGGAAGCAGAGCGTCGAATCGGCCGAGCGTGACCGGACGCGGCACGAACCTGGGCATGGCGGCCGGGCACGCCGTCCCAGCAGATCAAAAGACGGGGATCACTCCAGGCGTAGCGCTCTAGCAGCGAAGATCCAGCTTTCTCGCCGAGCAGAAAACGACGGGTTTCAGCGGAGCCACCCAGGCCAAAGTCGACACGCTCGCCAATTCCCCTCAGCGGCAATAATGTGGCAGGCAGCATTGCCAGGGCGAATGCCTCGGTGGCCTCCATGCCCGATACCAGGCCCGCTGATGAGAGGAATGTCGCGATTTCCTGCTGGCTGATCGCCGCCATCTGCACCAGTCGTTCGGCGCTGTCGAGTTCACCTTGTGCCAGTTGGTCGGAAAAGCGGTGCGCAGTGACGGCCAGTTCCGCGCCCGCCCGGGCGAGGGCAAGCTCTGATTCGACCAGCAGTGCTTCGGGAGAGCGCGGCACCAGGGCGACATGACCGAGGTACCAGCGATAACGCTGTATCCCTATGGCCGGTGACTCGCGGAATCGTTCGAGGCTGACGGTCAGCCAGTCCTTGAAGGTGCTTAAAGACTGCCGCATGGCCCGGATTCCGACATTGAAGTCATAGCGCAGACGGTCGGACACGTAAGGTGAGAGTGCCGCTTCGAAGGCGTCAGTGCGCAAATTGGCATCACCGATGGTGGCAATGCTCTCTTCGGCGAGGGACCTCACCACCTCGTCGAGTTCCAGCTTGGCTGCATTAATCAGCGGCGTGAAACGGTGCAGCCGGCGGATCAGTTCCTCGACGTCCGCTTCATCGGGCTCGGGTGACTGGATCAGCAACTCGAACAGGCTACCCAGTGATTGATCCAGGTAAAAACCCGGGTCGCGGCGCGGCCGGTCTAGGACTTCGAGTGTCCAGTGCACCCGCGCCATGGATGCCCCCAGGATGGCCGTGTCGATGCGATCGCCAGTATTGAATCCAAGCGTGCTAATGGCCTTGTGGCGGCCCTGAAACTGGAGGTACTCCGATTTTCGCTGCTGTAGCGCACTCCTGGACCAGTTGGGGTCCCAGGCCATCGGGCGCGCACCGCGCAATATCGCATGCGGACTCACCGGGCGATTGGCAGCCAGCCAATCGCCGAATTCACTGGCAAGGGCGAGCAGTTGCGGGTCGGAAGATTGAACTTCGTTGTGAGGTTCCTGCGCCCTGGCAGGCTCCACAGGCGCAGACATCAGCAGTGCCACCAGCGCGCCCAGGTATATTGGTTTCATCGCACTCCCCCCACGCCCGCCAATATAACAAAAAAACCGGCCTGCTCCGGAGAGCGAGGCCGGTCCGGGTTTCCTGTCTGCTTACCTATTTCAGGGTGATCTTGCGCACCAGGTATTCGCCCGTGATCTCGCGCATCGAGGGGTAGTTCTTGGTAATTTCCCTGTTCTGCTCGACCCGGTCTTCTCCCCAGGCTGCCATGAACTTGTCATATTCTTCCTTGTTGGGCTCGAGCTGGGCAAATACAGATTGCGATGCCAACAGGGCGAATAAGGCCAGCGTGGTGAGAATTTTCATATCGAGTCTCTCCTGATTATTTGAGGTTTTTGGGTCAAGCCCTTTCAATATACTTGGCGGATGAGAAGAAAGTTTGTGCCAGGACAGAGTTGACTGCCAAAAACCCAATCGAGCCGTTTCAGGAAGCGCTTGCTAACCAAAGCGTGCTCATTCTCGATGGCGGACTTGCGACCGAGCTGGAGCGTCACGGCGCCGACCTTAACCACGAGTTATGGTCGGCCCGGATCCTCGTCGAAAACCCTGACCTGATCCGGGATGCACATCTCGCCTTTTTGCGGGCCGGCGCGGATGTCATTGTGACGGCCAGTTACCAGGCCAGCCTGGCCGGGTTCGGACGAGCGGGGCTCGACCGACAGTCATCGTTGCGCACCATGCAGCTGAGCGTCGAACTGGCTTGCCAGGCACGCGCCATGTTCCTGGAGAGCGGCGGAGGGCAGGACAGGCTCCGCCCGCTGGTCGCTGCGTCCATTGGACCATACGGCGCCTGCCTGATGGACGGATCGGAATACACCGGGGATTATGCTTTGAGCCAGCAGGAACTGGTCGACTTCCATCGCCCACGGATGGAAATCCTGGCGGACTCCGGGGCCGACCTGTTTGCGATCGAGACCATTCCCAGCGCGCTCGAGGCACAGGCCCTGCTGAAGTTGCTGCAGGAATTCGCGCCTGCCGTCGCCTGGTTGAGTTTCAGTTGCCGCGACGGCCGACATGTGTCGCACGGCGAGGTTTTTGCCGAATGCGCCCACATGGCGGCTGAGAGCAACCAGATCGTGGCCATCGGCGTAAACTGCACGAACCCAAAGCACGTTCTCAGCCTTCTGCAAAGCGCTGCGCCGATCTCCAAGCCGCTGATTGCCTACCCGAATTCTGGCGAGACCTGGAACCCCGCGACCAATGACTGGAGTGGCGATGTCGAATCCTGTGCAGATCCGCGAGACTGGGTGGCAGCGGGTGCCCGTTTGGTCGGAGGTTGCTGCCGCATCTACCCGGAACATATAACGGAATTGAGGCGCACGCTTCTGGGGGAACCCGATTGATCGGCGTGGCAATGGCGCGAGACGGATAGTAGAATAGCGCGCTCGTTCGTAAGTCCCCCGAGGCTAGGTGGCAGAGTGGTTATGCAGCGGCCTGCAAAGCCGTGGACGCCGGTTCGATTCCGACCCTAGCCTCCACTTTTCCCGCCCATCGGGCGGGTAAAGTGCAGGGTAGGGGGAATCACTGCGAAAAGACGCCTTGCCTTCTTCTAAATCTGATCTCCGAAAGCAGCTACAACGCCGCCACAAACGCTCATAAGTCAACGCCGGTTAGATTGTCGCGCCACATCCCTGTGGCTCGCCCCTGCGGGGCGCCCTTTGGGCGACCAAATTCGCTCCCGGCGAATTTGTCCGACCCTAGCCTCCACTTTTCCCGCCCATCGGGCGGGTAAAGTGCAGGGCAGGGGGAATCACCGGCAGAATCGCTTCTGCTACCGAACAGCGACACCTCTCGAATCCGATCTACGTGTGTACCACAGGCTACCGCGCTCAAGCGGATTCGGGTTCGATTCCAAGTAATTAGCCAACCTCGTCCTGATCCCGCGCCGTCACCACGAAGCCGCCACTGCCATTTCCTACAACGGCCACTTCAATCGGCCGGCAGCACACTTGGCAATCTTCCACATACTCCTGAGGGAGCACCGATGTGTCTACGAACATGGTGATAATCTCGCCACAATAGGGGCAGGCGATTTCGGATTCTTCAACGAACATGACGACTTATCGGCGGTAGAATAACGCACTAGCCGCGCACGATGCCCGGGTGGCGAAATTGGTAGACGCAAGGGACTTAAAATCCCTCGGGGGAAACCCCTTGCCGGTTCGATCCCGGCCCCGGGCACCATCCTTCCGCTCAGCGCTGCTCGCACGCTGGGCGTGCAAGGCGCACTTCGCTTGACACTGTCCCGAAGCTGTTATTTTACCGACTTCGACGAACACCGGTCGCGTTCGTTGGCGGGCACCCACGAATCCGGGTCCAATCCCGGCCCCGGGCCGCAGCCTTCCGCTCAGCGCTGCTCGCACGCTGGGCGTGCAAGGCGCACTTCGCTTGACACTGTCCCGAAGCTG
>JBFHEJ010000137.1:0-6546 GCA_041584255.1 Lysobacterales bacterium | reverse complement strand
GGGTTCGCGTATAGGTCACAAAAAAGCCCTGCAGGTCGCCGTCCTCGATGTAAACCTCGAGATCGCTAAAGTCCCAACCCTGATCCTGCGCGGTGCGGTGCGTTTCGGAAAGGCGGCTGGCGCTGCCTTTCTGCCTGCTGCCGGTTTTGTCCGGCACGAAGATGGTAGACGCCTGCAGATTGGGGCAGCGTTTTGGGCCAACCGTGCTGGCATCGTCATCGTCTTCCTGGGCGAAAGCATTCAGTGCGAAAAGTGGGATGGTGATCAAGCCGATGAGGATTCTGCTCATGTCGTGTCTGCTCCTGTTGCCTGGCGCTTGGAGTAAGGAGCCGATTGTAGGCAATGAACGTCCGGACGACCAATTTGCGCCGCAGTGCCGTTTCTAAGCGCGGCGGCGGCCATTTGAGTCACTGGCTTTGCGCAGGCGCTTCACCCAGCATAAATTCGCGGATGGCGAAAAAGGGCGGGGAACCGGCGCCCACCAGGCGCTCGTTGAAGTCCTTGTAACTGAAGGCGGCGCCCATGCGCTCACGGTACTCGGCCAGGATCTCTTCGATCGCGTATTGACCGGCGAAATAACTGGCCAGCTGCACCGAGCTCACCTTGGCCCGCGTCAACTTGCCGCGTGCTTCAGACTCCTCCTGAAAGCCGCGCTCGAGCATCAGTTTCAGCGCTTCTTCTTCGGGCCAGTCGCTGCGGTGCAGGCGCAGGTCGATGATGGCATTGATCACCGAGCGCAACACCATCTTGTCATCGACCATTTGCTGGATTTCATGCCCCCACGGCTCGTCGGGATAGACGGTGAAACCCTGGTCCACCATTTGCGTCGTGATGTACGCCGCCCAGCCTTCCACCATGGCGCCGTTCCAGAACACTTTGGGGATCAATCGCTCGGCGCGGTTGGAATATTCCAGCTGGACAAAATGCCCGGGTACGCCCTCGTGGATATACACGATCGCAAGGGCTGGCCGGTTGTACTCCTTGAGAAAATCGTCGGCGCCGGCCAGCAGGGGCAGATCCCAGAACCATACCGAGTCGAGCTCGGGCTCGAATGGCGGTGCGGTGGAGATCATGGCCACCGACACGCCGGAAAGGTGCGGCGGGATGTTCTCGATGCGCAGCTTGGAGGCTGGCGGCAGGTCCATCAATTGCTGCTCTTCGACAAAGCCGATGATGCTGTCGGCGAGCGCGTAGCTGTCCTCGATCAGGGTGTCGACGGTAGAGCGGTCCTCGGAGAGCTTGGTGAAGATGTCGCG
Source organism: Lysobacterales bacterium (assembly GCA_041584255.1). GTDB lineage: Bacteria > Pseudomonadota > Gammaproteobacteria > Xanthomonadales > SZUA-36 > JAUIBE01. Next base: position 5,290 of record JBFHEJ010000137.1, on the reverse strand, counting down.
CACCACCTGCTGGTCGTCCACACCTTCAGCGGGCTGGACCGACCCCGCGGCGATTTCTTCTGCGAGATATTCGTCGTGGATCTTGCGCCCGACGCTGACCAGTTCGCCGCTCTTGACCTCCAGCCACGCTTCGGCGCGCGCCAGCAACTCGTCGGGGCTCAGGGGGTAATCGAGCTGGAGTGCGTATTTGCGGTCATAGCGCGCCTGGCCCAGGCGCCATTCGCCGTTTTCGCGTGGCACCACCGTTTCCTCGAACCAGGCCGTGAAGTCCTTGATCGCATCGACCGCACGGTCGCAGTTCTCCCGTATTTTCGCGGCCTCTTGCGCGCCCAGGCCAGATGAGGCCAGCAATTCGGGAAGCGTTTTGTCGAACAACGTGCCTTCGCGGGTCATGCCCTTGAGGCTTGATACTGCGATGGCTTTTTTCATTTCCGGCGGGCGAACCGAGTCGTCACTAAACACATTCTGCACACCAGCCAGAAATGCTGGCGTCGCCTCACAACGCGCTCCGAAACTCATCAGTCGGTCATCCAGCGGTGCATAATCCCGCAGCACCAGGCCGGAAAATGCCGAGCCCAGGGACCCCGTCCAGTTCAGTGGATTCTTCCAGCTTTCCAATTCTTCGCTGAGCATCCGGTGGTAGGCGACCCGTTTGCTGAGAATGTGATGGTCGATCTGCTCCGGGCGTGACAATGCCACCGTATCCATGTTCGCCAGCTTGTACTGCAGGGCCATGCGCTGTGCCGAATAGCGGGTTCGGGCCGCCGAACCCGGGTCCGGCATGCGACGGTCATAGTAAAAAGGGTCATCCGCGCGACCGTGAACGCCATACGCCGAGGCGCCCGTCGGGTCTTCCTCCAGCAACAGCTCCAGGTACAGCCTGCCCAGCCGGTCGATATCGGACTCGACCTGGAGGCGAACGTTCCAGTCCCCGGCGTCGGCTCGCGCAAGCGAAACGTGCAGGGTCAGGATGGCGAGGAAAACGACTGAAAGTTGGCAGAGGCTTTTAATCATCGGCATTCGGGTGCTATCCCGCTAACTCGGTATTGAGGTTCATTTGGGCGCGGTGTGCGCAAGGACGCCGCCACGTCTCCGGGAAGGCGGGGATTATAGTGCGAAACCATGGACGGTTTTTGCCCACCCCCGGAAAAAGAGAGAAGCGTTGAATGGCCCGGTGATCAGCGCCTGGGACTGATGGCTGCGCAAACGTATTTCTTTTCCGTGTCAGGCCACGACCAGACCATGACCCTTTTCGCCTCTTCCGAAGCACTGGCGCCATGTTCTTCAAACCAGAACTTGACCGGGCCTTCCTTGGTATCGAGCGTGACGACGCCGTACCAGTCGGCGGTGGCTTCTTCGATTTTCAGCTTCTTGCAGTCGTGAAACCGGGTGCCGACCTTTTCCCGCAGGCAGCGCTCCACCCTGCGTGGGTCCACGGTAATCTCGTGGCTTGCCAAACCACCCATTCTCACTTCATCGACCTCGGCACAACCGAATTCGGATTTCTTGGAGATCTTGAACGGTGAACTCGTTGGCGGAAGCGGTGCCTGGTCAGAATCGTTGTCATCGCTTTCCTGCGCCATCAACATCGTCGGCAAGACAAATAAAGCCGTTATCAATAACAGCATTCGTACCGTTTTTGCTGTTTTCACTTGATGCATGAATTTTCTCCCCACGTTCATTTCAACCGAACCAGTCCCTGAAGTGTGTTTGATACTTCTGATTGTTTGACGCCATTCAGCCAGCAAACGTTACGTTTTCAAAGACCACCGGTCGTCAGATTCGATAAACCGACCCGTCAATGAGCGGAGCCGCAAAATACAACTCGGCTGGACGCTCCTATTTCTTGATCTGGTCATAGGCGTCGAGCGCCTTCTTGCGGGCCTCACCGTGGTCAACGATCGGCTCGGGATAATCCGCTCCGAGTTCAATACCGGATTCTCGCAGAATCTCGGCCGGCGCTTCCCATGGCTTATGCAGGTACTTGTCCGGCAGGTCTTTCAATTCGGGCACCCAGCGGCGCAGATAAGCGCCCGAGCCGGCGAATTTTTCACTTTGGGTCACCGGATTGAACACGCGGAAATACGGCGCGGCATCGGCGCCACTGCCGGCAATCCATTGCCAGCCCATCGTATTGTTGGCCAGATCGGCGTCAACCAGGGTGTCCCAGAACCAGCGGGCGCCTTCGTGCCAGTGGATCAGCAGGTCCTTGACAAGAAACGAGCCCACGATCATGCGCACGCGGTTGTGCATCCAGCCAGTGTGCCACAACTCGCGCATGCCGGCGTCGACAATGGGGTAACCGGTGCAGCCCTTTTGCCAGGCGCGCAAGTCGCTTTTTGACTCGCGCCACGGAAAGGCGTCGAAAGCGCTGTTGAGGTTTTCCTCCACGGTCTCGGGAAAGTGATAGAGCAGATGATGGGCGAACTCGCGCCATACGATTTGCTTGAGAAAAGGCGTGACTTTGCTGCCACGATTGAGGGTTTCGTGAAACACCGTCCGCGGGCTGATCTCGCCAAAATGCAGGTGCGGGGAAAGCCTCGATGTGCCGCGCTCGCCGGGAAAATCCCGCCGCTCACCATAGTCCTCGACCGGGCCGTCCAGGAATTCGGTGAGCCGCGCCCGTGCGCCTTTCTCTCCTGGTTGCCAGGCCTCGAGGATGGATTCGTGCCAGGGGATGTCCGGCAGGAGCTTCAGGTCGTCGATGGATATCGAATCGGGCCATTGCTCCGGCGCGTGAACCTTTCGTAACCCGGCAACGGGTTCAGCGGGTTTGCCCCTGCTCTCCAGTTCACGCCAAAATGGCGTGTACACCTTGTAGGGCGTGCCCTGCTTGGTTTCCACCTGCCAGGGTTCGTAGAGCAGCGCGCCATTCTTGCTGAAGACTTCGCATCCGCCTTCGTGCAACGCCTGTTTGATCTTCTTGTCGCGCCCGATGGTCTGCGGCTCGTAGAGGCGGTTCCAGTAGATCTTCCTGGCACCGGTCGCATCGAGCAATTGCCGGAGGTTATCCAGTTCACCGCCCTGGCGAATGATCAGGCGAGAGCCCGCTGCATCAAGGTCAGCGGCGAGCGCAGTCAAGGACTGGTGAAGCCAGACGCGGGAAGCCGCGCCGTCGCACCACGGCGCGTCGGCAGGGTCGCCGTGCACGTACACCGGTACCACCGCATCGTTTTCGTCAACGGCGGCACGCAGGGCCGGATTATCGTCGAGACGAAGATCGCGCCGGAACCAAAATAGTGCGATTTGCGTCATGAGAGGGGGGTCAGACCACTCCAATTCTCTGAAAAATGTACAAAAAATGTTTTCAACTGGCTCTGAGAGCTGGTTAGAACGTCATTTTCAAGGGGAAAAAGCGCATTTTCAGTTGTTCTGTTCTCGATACATCCGTGGATCGGCCCACGGCAGCCTGATCAATAATACGGTATCGCAGGGGAGGTTTTTGCAATTCGTGGCAGCCGCTCGCCGCCCATTGTGACGGGTGCTGAACCACCCCAGCCCTAACCATATTGGGGTCGATGTACACCAGGCACTGGATCAAATGACGGTCGCTCGCCACGACCGTAGCAAAATAAGGATCTTCCCAAAACCCTCCCTTCCTCGATTTTCGTCGGTTGTATTCCTGGGCCAAACACCCCGCCACCAGTTGCATACTCCGGGCTACAACCTTTCCGAAAGAACGCCGAGGAAAGAGATGAAGAGCATGGACCCAAAACACTGTAAGCTCATGAAGACTCCTTTCAAATCAATAAATCGCGTTAGAACTATTTGAATTCATCAGAGCGCTATCTCTGCCCTGATTGATGCAGCGCCATCCTTTCTAGCATGCAATCATGGCTTTATGGTAGGGCCAGTTGCTCAAGGATCATGAGTCCAGAACCAGTGCTGCCATCCGATGTGAGCGAGTCCGAGTCACATATCCATTCTGCTTAGAACAACTTTATGCGCCGGCGCCATTTGGCAGGCAAAAATTCGCGCACGACCTATACTTTGATCAAAGCGGCCCGATCGCATTAAAGGTTCACGAACATGCGCACGCGTTGCGCCAATCTAAACTGCTACGTCAGATTGCTCATTTGCATCCTGGCTTGTGTTTGCGTTACCCCTGTCCTGGCGCAAACGGTCTACAGCGACGCCAACTTTGATGTCGCCAGCGATTGGTCCGTCTTCGGCCCGCTTAATGTTCCCTCTACCGCACAGGACGGCGCATTTAGCGCGCAGCAGGGCAGCGGCCCCGATCCGTTCATGGAGGTGCGCCACACACGCGCAACCGTCTCCTCCGGTGGTGTGGCCACCTGGGGCATGATCATCAACAATACCTTTGTCTGGGATCCTGCGGAGGACGCGGACGGTCCCCTGGGCAAGGTCGAACTGACCATGTTCATCGCTGGCGGCGGCGCCTGGTCACTGGCGGTCAAACAGGGCGACGACATCTGGTTTGCAACCGCCAAGCGCGCCATTCTCAACCTGCCCGACCCACTCACCATTGAAATCAGCAATCTCGCCGAGAGTGATTTTTTCATCGCCCCGGGCTTCGAGTCACCAGCGGGTGACCAACCCGAACGTCCTGATTTCTCAGCAAACGCGCCACCGATTTCTTTTGGCATCGGTGTGGGCTGGTCCTGTCCAGAATCATCCAATTGCGCCAATACCGCGCAACGTGTCATGGAGATCGACGACCTCCAGGTCACCGCCTATTCTTCCGTGCCACTCACGCCGGGCCATAACGGCAATTGGTGGGCCGGCCCCGAGCGCAATGGCGAAGGGGTGCAGGCCGAGATTATCGATGCGGGCGGCGGCAACCTCCTCTTCGTCGCCACGATTTATAGCTACCATCCCATGAGCGGGCAGATTTTCATGATTGCGGTCGGCCCGGTTGACGGCGATGTAGCGGAAGTCGATGTGTTCATTACCGACGGGGGAAGGTGGGGCGCTGCCTTTGACCCTGACGACGTCGTTGAAAGCCAGTGGGGATCGGGCAGATTTCTGTCGTGCGGCTGCAGCAACATGGTGATGGACCTGAGGCCCAATTCGGAACTCCTGGCGCAGGGTTTCACCAACCTGCTCAACTATGAGCTTGTACGCCTGACCACGCCCGTCCCACCCTGCCCCTTCGAGGGCGCGGACTGATATCCGCATTCGCTCGCGGATTCGTCCCCCAGCCCCTCCTCTGGCTTTCGTGAACAGGCCGCTGGCGGCCGGCGCCATCACCAATACCCCTGCGATAAACTCTGCGCATGAGCTTTCGCCCGCAAGACATTCAAAGACTCCGCGACGAAACCCCGGGCTG
>JBFHEJ010000136.1:0-6564 GCA_041584255.1 Lysobacterales bacterium | reverse complement strand
TGGTTGACTTCATCGATGGTGCCTTCACCAAGCACGCGCGTCAGCAGGCCCTTGTCTGCATAGTGACCGACTACAGGGGCGGTTTGTTCCTCGTAAACGCGCATGCGGTTGCGCACAGTTTCCTCGGAATCGTCGCTGCGGCCCTCTTCCTTTGCCCGCCTGGCGATTCGCTGGATCACCATTTCCGCATCCACATCGATTTGGATCGCCATGTCCAGTGGCTTGCCGATACGCACCAGGAGCTCGTCCAGCGCCCCGGCCTGGCTGAGGTTGCGGGGGTAACCGTCGAGGATAAAACCGCCCTCGGCATCCGGGCTGCCAAACCGCTCTTCGATGAGCCCCAGCATGATGTCGTCCGAGACCAGTTCACCGCGGTCCATGACTTCCTTGGCCTTGCGCCCCAGCACAGTGCCCGATTCGACAGCTGCCCTGAGCAGCACCCCGGTGCTGATGTGCGGCACACCCAGGCGCTCGTTCAATATCGCAGCCTGGGTGCCTTTGCCGGAACCCGGGGCACCCAACAACACAATTCGCATGAATACCAAGCCTTCCTCTAGAATAGGGCGCTAACGCTAACCGCTTGCATTGGCCAAGTCAACGCGGCCCAGGGCGGTGCGGACAACACCCGATTCCCGGCCATCAAGAACAGCTCCCACGGCAAAATTTTTATGAAGCAAAACATCCTCTACGCCCAGTCCGGCGGTGTCACGCCGGTCATCAATGCAACCGCCTGCGGCGTGATTGAAACAGCCCGCGAGAACCGCGCGAGGATCGGCAAGGTCTACGCGGCCAGTGACGGCATCATCGGTGCCTTGCGCGAGGAATTGATCGACACCTCCAGGGAGCGTAAGGCCGACATCGCGGCACTCAGGCATACGCCTGGTGGTGCTTTCGGGTCCTGCCGATTTAAGTTGAAGAGCCTGGAGGAAAGCGCGCGGGAGTATCAGCGACTGGTCGATGTGCTGCGTGCCCACAACATCGGCTACTTTTTCTACAATGGCGGCGGGGATTCGGCCGACACCGCCTACAAGGTATCGCAGATCAGCGACAAGCTGGGCTACCCGGTTCAGTGCATCGGCGTGCCCAAGACCATCGACAACGACCTGCCGATCACCGACTGTTCTCCCGGCTTCGGATCGGTCGCCAAGTACGTGGCGGTGTCGATCATGGAGGCAAGCCTCGACGTTGAATCGATGGCCTCAAGTTCCACCAAGGTGTTCATCCTGGAAGTCATGGGGCGGCACGCGGGCTGGATTGCAGCAGCAGGCGGTCTCGCTTGCCGCGAGCAGGGCGACCCGCCGCATATCATCCTGTTTCCCGAAGTCCCATTCAGGCAGCGGGACTTTCTCAAGAAGGTCAGGGAGGCGGTCGAAACCCACGGCTATTGTTCGATCGTCGTCTCCGAGGGTGTCAAGAACAGCAGGGGCAAGTTTCTGTCCGACCAGGGTACGAAGGATGCGTTCGGCCACGCCCAGCTGGGCGGAGTTGCTCCGGTGGTGGCGGAGATCGTCAAGTCGAAACTCGGCTACAAGTATCACTGGGCGGTTTCTGATTACCTCCAGCGCTCGGCGCGCCATATCGCGTCCGAGACCGATCTTGACCAGGCCTACAGCGTGGGCCAGGCTGCGGTCGAGTTCGCCTTGGACGGCAAGAATGGCGTCATGCCGGTGATCAAGCGGATTTCCGATAAGCCGTTCAAGTGGACCATCGCCGAGGCGCCACTGTCGAGGGTCGCCAACCGTGAGAAGAAGATGCCCAAGCGGTACATCACCAAGGACGGCTTTGGCATCACGCCTTCAGCCCGCAAATACCTGGAACCGCTCATTCGCGGCGAAGCCTACCCGCCCTACGGTCGCGACGGCCTGCCAAACTACGTACGGCTGAAAAAGCAGCTCGTGGAAAAGAAACTGCCACCGTTCAAGATCTAAGCGTCGACGCCCTGCGCGCGCCGGCCCGGGCGGCTGGGCCGCGGTCCGGCCATCGGCCCGAATGGCTGCAGTCTGCTGTTTTTGGTGATATATTCCCCGCCCCGAGCGCCGGGGACGGCGCGGGAAAGACGACTGCCCGAAGGCCATGGAAGTCCTGAGGAAGACAACTGCCAGGAGGCAGCAGTTGTCAGCCGCTCCAGGAGCGGCTGTCGACGCCTAATTAGAATAAGGCTCTGGTCCTTTTTATTAAAACGAACACTTAACTGCCGGGGTTTTCACCTCGGTGCTGAGAGGAGATCTTCATGAGTAACGACATGGCGCTCTGGCTCGCCCTGGGCGCGGCCCTTCTTGCAGTCATTTACGGTTTGCTGACGTCGACGTGGGTGCTGGGCAAAAGCGCCGGCAATGACAGGATGCGTGAAATCGCCGCCGCGATTCAGGAGGGCGCGAAGGCTTATCTCAATCGCCAGTACGGGACCATCGCCATTGTCGGCGTGGTGCTGTTCGTGGTGGTGGGCTACGCCCTGGACTGGGCGACGGCATTCGGCTTTGCCATCGGCGCCCTGTTTTCAGGCATGGCGGGCTACATCGGCATGTTCGTCTCGGTGCGCGCCAATGTCCGCACCGCGGAAGCAGCGCGCGAAGGCCTGAGCCCGGCACTCAAAATCGCGTTCAGAGGCGGCGCCATTACCGGCATGCTGGTGGTCGGCCTGGGCCTGCTGGGCGTGGCCGGTTATTTCTGGTTGCTGCAGGGCATGGGATACAGTGCCGACGCCACCCTGCATGCCCTGGTGGGCCTGGCCTTTGGTGGCTCGCTGATATCCATCTTTGCACGACTCGGTGGCGGAATCTTCACCAAGGGCGCCGACGTCGGTGCTGACCTTGTCGGCAAGGTCGAGGCAGGAATCCCCGAAGATGACCCGCGCAACCCCGCGGTGATTGCGGACAACGTTGGCGACAACGTTGGCGACTGCGCCGGCATGGCGGCCGACCTGTTCGAGACCTACGCCGTGACCCTGGTTGCGACGATGCTGCTGGGCGCCCTGATGGCGGCGGAACTCGGCGCCAACGCCGTGATTTACCCCATGGTGCTGGGCGCGCTGTCGATCATCGCCTCGGTGCTGGGCACCTTCGTGGTGAGTACCAAGGAAGGCGGCAAGATCATGACCGCACTCTACAAGGGCGTGATCGCGTCCGGCATTCTCGCCGCCATAGGGTTTTACCCGGTCACCACCATGCTGATGGGTGACGGCTCGACCAACCTTTTCTTCGCTGCCCTGATTGGTCTGGCGCTGACGGCGGCGATGGTATTCATCACCGAGTACTACACCGGCACCGAATTCAGCCCGGTTAAAAAAGTGGCAGAAGCCTCGACGCTGGGCCACGCCACGAACATCATCGCGGGCCTTGGCGTCTCGATGAAGGCGACGGCATGGCCTGTGATTGCCGTTTGCGCTTCCATCTGGGGCGCCTACGAGCTGGCCGGCCTCTACGGTATCGCGATCGCCGCCACCAGCATGCTGTCGATGACCGGCATGATCGTGGCGCTGGACGCCTTCGGCCCGATCACGGACAACGCCGGCGGCATCGCCGAGATGGCGGAGTTGCCGCCGGAAGTGCGCAACACCACTGACGCCCTCGACGCCGTCGGCAACACCACCAAGGCGGTGACCAAGGGATACGCAATCGGCTCGGCCGGCCTTGCCGCCCTCGTGCTGTTTGCCGACTATACGCACAGCCTGTCAAAGGCAGGATTCGAAGGCCTGCGCTTCGACCTCTCCGACCACCTGGTGATCATCGGCCTGTTTATCGGCGGCCTCGTGCCCTATTTGTTCGGCGCCATGGCCTTGGAAGCCGTTGGCCGCGCGGCCGGCTCGATCATTACCGAGGTACGCCGCCAGTTCAAAGAGATCAGCGGCATCATGGAAGGCACCACCAAGCCGGATTACGCCCGTTCAGTCGACCTCCTGACCAAGGCCGCGATCAGGGAGATGATCATCCCTTCGCTGCTGCCGTTGCTGGTGCCGATCCTGGTTGGCGTGGTGCTGGGCCCGAAGGCCCTGGGCGGCGTGCTCGTGGGAACGATTGTGACCGGCCTGTTCGTGGCTATTTCCATGACCACCGGCGGTGGCGCCTGGGACAATGCCAAGAAGTACATCGAGGACGGCAATTTCGGCGGCAAGGGCACTGAGGCGCATGCGGCTGCGGTGACCGGCGACACGGTGGGCGATCCGTACAAGGACACCGCCGGCCCGGCCATCAACCCGTTGATCAAGATCATCAACATCGTGGCGCTGCTGATCGTCACCCTGCTGTGAGTCTGTGCCGGAGTCCCGAGCGGCCCGTCGTTCGCGGTTAAACGTTCCGGCGCTTTGCCGGTCAGATAGGATTATGCCGGGAATGAACGGATGAAAACGCTGTTGAAATTCAGCGGCCGCCTGTTGCTGGCATTGCTGGCAATACCGGCAACGGCGGCCGCCATCGAACCCCAGGACGTTCGCCAGTACGGCGACGTCTTCGTCATTTCCGGATTCGCCCCTGACCGAAGCGCCATTCAGGTTAGCTGGGTTATCGAGCCCGACTATTACCTTTACAACAACGAGTTTCTTGGCTTTACCTCGGCCACCCCCGGGGTGGAACTGGGCGACCCCATCATTCCCCGCGGCACCGTGATGTACGACGACCTGCTGCGCGAGGAGGTCGAAAAGTACACCGGTGAACTGACGGTCGAAATTCCCATCCGCTCGATCCAGCCGGATGTCCATGCCATGCAGCTGCGGGTCCGATCCCAGGGCTGCCTCGAAAGCGTGCTGTGTTATCCGCCCACCACCCAGGTGGTGCTGATCGGCTTCCCGCCGCAGCCCCAACCGGTGCAGGCCGCAGCCGCCGCCGGTCCGAAGTCAGACCAGTCAGCGGAACCCGCGGACCCGTTCGAACCAACGGCTGGCGGGGCGCTGAGCGGGCTGGTTGACAACCCGCTGGCCGGCCTGGGGGAGGCCGATTCGGCGCCGGCGCTGCAACCGGACGAAGCCTTCAAATATGAAGCCATCGGGCTGAGTGCCGAAACCGCCCTGGTGCGATTTACCATTGAGCCCGGCTACTACCTCTACCGGGACAAGTTCAGCTTCCGGGTGCTTTCCCCGGAGGGATTCTCCGTGAGGGAAGTGAGCCTGCCACAGGGAACCGTCAAGGATGACCCGGAATTCGGACTCGTGCAGGTCTTTTACGACCAGGTGGAAATTCCGGTGCGCTTCAACCGGCCGCAGGGTTCTTCCCAGGACGTCACCCTCGAGGCCGACTTCCAGGGCTGTCGCGACGGCGACATCTGTTACCCGCCCATGACGCGGGCGTTGGCTTTCGGAATCGAGGCGGCGGGGGTCGCCATCGATGAAGCACCGGGCGTCGCGACCGCAGTTGTCGACCCGGTCACTTCGATCGCTCCGGTTTCAGAGCAGGATCGTCTTGCCAGCGTACTGACCGACAGCCCCGGGCGGGCCATGTTCGTGTTTTTCCTGGCCGGCCTGCTCCTGGCCTTTACGCCGTGCGTGTTCCCGATGGTGCCGATCCTGTCCGGGATCATCGCTGGTGAGGGCACGTCGATAAACACTGCCCGGGCGTTCTGGCTGTCGCTTGTCTACGTCCTGGCCATGGCCGTCACCTACACCCTTGCCGGCGTGTTGGCCGGGATGTTCGGCCAGAACCTGCAGGCGGCATTCCAGAACCCCTGGATCATCAGCGGCTTCGTGGCGATCTTCATCCTGCTCGCCCTGTCCATGTTCGGTTTTTATGAGCTGCAGTTGCCATCGGGCCTGCAAACCAGGCTAACGGGAATCAGCGAAAAGCAGCGCGGTGGCCGATTCGTTGGCGTCGCGGTGATGGGATTCCTCTCAGCCCTGATTGTCGGCCCCTGCGTGGCGCCGCCCCTGATGGCCGCCTTGATCGTGATCGGCGCTTCCGGCGACGCGCTGCTCGGCGGCTCGGCGCTGTTTGCATTGTCGCTGGGCATGGGCGTGCCCCTGGTTGTTTTTGGGACCACGGCGGGCAAGATGATGCCGCGGGCAGGGCCCTGGATGCAGATCATCAAGGCGGTGTTCGGCGTTGGTTTGCTGGCCCTGAGCATCTGGATGCTGGAACGCATCCTCTCGGGCACGGTGATCATGATCCTGTGGGGTGTGCTGGCAGTTGCCTGCGGCATCTTCCTGGGTGCCATGGAGCGGTTGCCCGAGAAGGCTTCCGGCTGGCGCAGGTTATGGAAAGCGCTGGGCATCGTCCTCGTGCTGACGGGTGCGATGGAGCTGGTCGGCGCGGCCGCCGGCGGCGACAACTGGATGCGCCCGCTGGAGCGGCTCGGCATGGGCGGGCACGCATCGCGGCTGGACAACCACGTTGAATTCCGTCGCATCAAGTCACTGGACGACCTGGAGCGCGCGCTTCAGCAGGCATCGGCCACCGGCAAGGGCGCCATGCTGGATTTTTATGCCGACTGGTGCGTTGAATGCATTCGCATGGAACGCAACACCTTCCCGGACGCAAAAGTGGCAGCACTGCTAGGGAAGCTCCAGCCACTGCAAGCGGACGTCACGCCGCATGACGAAGTCGACCAGGCCCTGATGCGGCGCTTCGGGATCATTGGCCC
>JBFHEJ010000135.1:0-6573 GCA_041584255.1 Lysobacterales bacterium | reverse complement strand
CAGGGCTCGCACTTCGGCGTGATCTTCACCCGCGAGGGCATGCCAGCCGCGGCCCACGATCCGCTCGTCACGCGCAATAACGCAACCCACGCGCGGATTGGGATGAGTCGTGTACAGGCCCTTCCGCGCCAGGCGAAGCGCCAGGGCCATGCATTCGTGGTCGAAGGATGAAAACACCATGGTCAGGTCAAAGCGTGCGCGAAAAGGTCGGGCTTCAGCCCTTCTTTCCGGGTTTTTTCCTGGCGGCCTGATCGTCAAGCAAAGAAATCTGCCGTTTGTCGCCCTCGCCTTTGCCCTCCCTTTCGAGGCTTTCGATCACTTCGCGAAATGCCTGGACATCCTCAAACCGCCGGTAAACGGAGGCGAATCGAACATAGGCGACCTCGTCCAGTTCCGCCAGCCGCCGCATCACCCACTCGCCAATCAGGCTGCTGGGAATTTCGACTTCTTCGACACTGCTGACCTGGCGAAGCAGTGAACGTATGGCGCGCTCAACCTGGCGCGTTTCCACCGGGCGCTTCTCCAGCGCCCGCATCATGCCCTGACGGAGCTTTTCCTCGGAAAAGGCCTCGCGAGAACCATCAGCTTTGATGATTCGGGGAGCCTTGAGCGCCGGCGTTTCAAACGTGCTGAAGCGGCTGGAGCAGGACTCACACTGCCTGCGTCGTCGGATCTGCATGCCGTCACCGGTGAGCCGCGAGTCAACAACCCGGGTATTTTCATGGTTGCAGAAGGGACACCACATGCGTGAATATCACACCGTATAAACCGGGTGTCTCGAGCACAATTGCAACACGACTTCACGCACTTGGTTTTCGACCCCCGCGTCTCCGACGTTATCGAGAATCTCGCAGATCAGGCCGGCAAGGTCGGCGCAGTCCTCGCCGTTAAATCCGCGCGTGGTGACCGCTGGTGTTCCCAGGCGCAGCCCGCTGGTTACGAAAGGCGAACGCGGCTCGCCTGGCACCGTATTCTTGTTTACCGTTATGTACGCCCGTCCCAGCGATTCTTCTGCATCTTTACCCGTGTATTCCTTGCCGATCAGGTCGACCAGGAAAAGATGATTGTCCGTGCCACCGGAAACGACCTTGTAGCCACGGTCCATGATCACGGCGGCCATGCTGCGGGCATTCTCGACGACGCGTTCCTGATAACGCCGGAATTTGGGCTCCAGGGCCTCCTTGAAAGCGACAGCCTTGGCCGCAATCACGTGCATCAGGGGCCCTCCCTGGGTTCCGGGGAAGACCAAGGAATTGAGCTTTTTCTCGAGATCGGGGTTGTCCTTGGACAAGATCAATCCGCCTCGGGGCCCGCGAAGGGTCTTGTGTGTGGTTGACGTCACGACATGCGCGTGCGGTACCGGGTTGGGGTAGACGCCCGCGGCTACAAGCCCCGCGACGTGCGCCATATCCACCAGAAACCACGCCCCGACCTCGTCCGAGATCTGACGCATCCGGGCCCAGTCGACGACGCGTGAGTAGGCCGAAAATCCACCGATGATCATCTTTGGACCGTGTTCCCTGGCGATGCGTGCGACTTCCTCGTAATCGACGAAGCCCGTCTTATGGTCGATGCCGTAGTGAACCGCCTTGAACAGTCTGCCGGAGAAGTTGACCGGGCTGCCGTGCGTGAGGTGGCCGCCTTCAGACAAACTCATCCCGAGCAGAGTGTCGCCGGGCTGCAACAGTGCGAGATAGGCCGCTGTATTCGCCTGTGAGCCGGAATGCGGTTGCACATTGGCGTAGTCTGCGCCGAATAGTTCCTTGGCGCGCTCCTGCGCAAGCCGCTCGGCGATGTCGACGTTTTCGCAGCCACCATAGTAGCGCCGGCCCGGGTAGCCCTCGGCGTACTTGTTCGTCAACACCGAACCTTGTGCTTCCATCACACGCGGACTGGCGTAATTTTCGGAAGCGATGAGTTCAATGTGTTCTTCCTGGCGGGTTTTTTCGAGCGCAATGGCCTCGGCCAGCTCTTCGTCGTAGCCCGCTATGGTGTAGCTGTCGTTATTCATTTTTTTCCCTGACAAAAAGGCTGTAAATTCTATCATCTATCCGACCGCAACTCCTGTTGGGGCCGGTACGGAAAACAAGCTTGAACTAAGCAAGAGCGCGCCTGATCCGATCGACTTCCGGGGGCAGCCGAAAGTCAGCCGCGACAGGTTGAAAGGCTCGTGATGAATGGCCGAGGACGTGGCGTGCCGCTGTGTCGTCGAAGACGAGGTCGAGCGACTGGCGCCGGAACATTTCTGCGTTAACGGATCCACCACCGGACAACAGGGCGCCCATACTGGCCATCAGGCCGTACGACCATCCGGGCAGACGCAGCATTCGTCGGGGCCTTCCAGCAGCTTCGAAAAGCCTGCCGATAACCTCCTCGTAGGGCAATGCAGCGCCACCGCAAACCGGCGAGTCCAGGCGGGTCGCCGGGTCCGCTGTCACCGCACCAGCGAGCGTGCGCGCCAGATCAGCAACATGGAGGGGCTGGCGCAGTCCTGTCGCGTTGCGTGCCACGGGAGCGAACCCGAAGCGCTCGATCCAGTGGTAAACCCGGGATAAATTCCGGTCCATTCCGCATCCGTAGATCATCGTCGGATGGAGAACCGAAAGCGGGACATCAAGCATTTGGCACGTCTCCAACATACGGGCCAGGGCGGCCTCTATTTCGGCAATCAGCGCCCGCTCCCCGGCATCCATGGAATTGCGCTTGCTGTGAATACTCGTCGTTCCGGTGACAACGACACGCTCCAGCCCAGGATCCGAGCCCTTCCCCGACGCCCGGAGCACTTCGACCGCCAGGGGCACAGGACCACAAGAAAGCAGCGCAAACCGGTCACGACCTGCTCGAAGGAGTCTGACTGCACCGCCGAGGCTCGATTTGCTGAGACCATCGAGCGCGGTGTCCGAGATTTCCGTTACCCGCCTCGAGACCGCCACAATCTCGCGGCCCGAACCGAGTAATTTCGCGACCGCGAACAGCCCCACCTGTCCGGTGGCACCGAGGACCAGGACTCGTGGTCTCACGCCGGCCTAGTGAGGCGCCCCAGCAGCACCACCGGCAGCGTGGCCAGATAGTGACACCAGATACCGGTGTAGACCAGCCAGCGAACCGGCAGGGCGTGGTCTCCCGACTGGAACTTGCGGAAGTAGCGTTGCATACCAAGGTGCTTCTGACGATGTACCCACCAGGGGCGGCTGGCGGTGGATACGCCGCCACGGTGTATTACGCGGGCGGACGGAACCAGCATGCAGTGATAACCCATGGCGCGAAGCCGAAACATCAGGTCCAGGTCCTCGCAGTGCATGGCGTAACCCTCATCGTAGAACCCGACCTTTTCCGCCACCGCGCGTCGCAGCATCAGGCATGCGCCGCTGACGGCATCGACCTTGATTGGCCCGGCCGGCGCCCGCGCACCCCTGAGGTCGACACCGCCCAACGCCGCTGAGTGATCCGCGAGTCCGGCCAGGCCCGTGAATGTCATCAGCGACCGCCAGGGGTCCGGAAAGCGTCGCCAGGTCCCTTTCTGCATCTTGCCTGCCTGGTCCGTGACCCACGGCCCGGCCACGCCCGCACGGGTGTCGACCTCGAGCACCCGCATGAGGGTTCCAATGGCCTCGGGGTCGAGCACACAATCGGGATTGAGAATCAGCAGAAATTCTTCTCGCGACTTCCGGGCGACACGATTAACCGCCCGCGCAAAACCAAGGTTGTCCTCGTTGTTCAGAATTTCGACGCGAGCGTCCTGACCGAACCGTTCAGCGAGCGCGTCTGCGCTGCCGTCCGAGGATGCGTTATCGGCCACCGTCACGGATACGGGCACACTCGAATTCAGAACGGACGCAATACATTCCTGCAGGTACTCGCCTGCATTGAAATTCACGATGATGACTCTGGCCGTAGTCATCGCAGTTCGGTGCGTTCAATCCCTGTTTCCGGTGAAGCCGAGCCGACTCAGCCACGATCGCCTGGGTTTTGCTTCCGCTGCCGGTGAGCGCAGCGCCTCCCTGGCTCTCGCCAGTTCGGCGTCCCGCTCGGCCAGGACCGCGCCGGCCCGCATGTTCTTGCGAATCTCATGCTGGTAGTGCTGATAGACCGATTCCTCGGCATCATCAAACAGCCACAGCTTGCGGTCCATTACCGGTAGCGCCTCATCACTTGCTCCACAGAGCGCCAGCAGATACATGGCACGCTGCACCGGCCTGCTGTTCTCGGACGCGGTTTTTCCATCGGACGTCTGCAGACACGCCCGCACCCCCCGTTCTTTTTCCGCGCCGCCGTCCTGGAGCGGCCAGATGGCGGAATGAAACAGGAGCTTCTGGCCCAGCAACCGAACGGTTGGAAAATACCGATCTAGAAGTTCGGAGAACTCCTCAGCATAGAGCTCCCGCACATGGTGCGGGTTGGCAAAGCCCTGGTCATCCGAATACACAGCCTTGTCCGGCGAGGATATCAAAAGGAAACCCCGGGGCTTCAGCACGCGCCGGAACTCGGCGAGCATGCCATCCTGGTTTTCCAGGTGTTCAATGGTCTCGAAGGAAACGATGCAGTCGAAGGTTGACGGCTCGAAAGGGAGCGCGCAGCAGTCAGCCTCAAGGAATTCCAGGTTCGCCCCGCCATACCGTCGGCGCCCATGGGCAATGGCTTTCTCTGAAACGTCAACCGCCGTCACGGATTTCGCTGTCCGCGCCATCATGGCAGCGCCATAGCCTTCACCGCAGGCCGCATCCAGAACCGTCAACCCGCTTATAAGGCGCGAAGCGAAAGCGTAACGGTGCACGTGCTCGTACCAGATTTCACGCACGCTTTCAGGCGTGAAGCGTTCGCCGTCAAATTCAAGTGGCTCACTCATGCTGGCTATATGCTAGTCAAATGCGAGCCCGGCTGCGACGATCGAGGCACAAATTCGTTCACGGTCAGGCCTCAGGGGATCCGCCTGGATGAACGCTTCAACCTCTGCCAGATAGCCCGGATGACGCTCCAGCAACCGCTGCATCGACATCTCGTCCGGCTCCAGCCCGAGTGGGCCAAATGACCGCCCACCGTGATGAACCACGTAGGCGTTGTCACAAAGCACATTGCGAAAACCGTGCTCGCGAACGCGTAGGCTGAAATCATTTTCCTCGCCATATCCTTTTCCGAATCGTGCGGCATCGAACGCGCCGACCGTATCGATCGCCTTGCGGCTGATGGCCATGCAAAAACCGACGGCCGTCGGCAATTCCGGATATCGAGGCCCGCCCCTTTCATCGAAAAAAGCCGCGATCACCTCCGCGATGGCTGACAGGTTGGCCGGCGCGGCATTGGCATGACAGAACCTGGGTATGGACACGATCTCGCCGTTGTTCGACCAGGGAGTGCATGTGGCAATGCCGTCGTCGGAGGCCAGGCAGGCAGCAAGGCGCTCGAGCCATCCTGACGGCACTTCGGTGTCAGAGTTCAGCAGGACTACATCACCGTGGGCCAGGCGCATACCCAGATTGGCCGTTTCGACAAAACCGCTGTTGCGAGGCTGACGCACAAATCGCCACCGCGGCCCGGGAGATTCCGCCATAAGCTGCTCGACAAAGGGAACGACCCGCTTGTCCGAGGAAGCATCATCGATGATCATCACCTGGGTCCCTGACCCGACCGTCTCCGCGACCGAAGCCAGACAGGCCCTGAATTCATCGAAGGCGTTGTAGACGGGGATGACTACTGTTGGTACGGGTGTGGATTTCACGCCTGGTCAATCCCCGGTCAACCAGCGATGCTCCAGGCGCACGTATCCCAGTTCGCGACTTTCCCCACGCACTCTGAATCGGAGCTCAGCAGTGTCGTACAGCCGCATTCCTTCAGGGTCCATGGCGTGACCGCGCAGCGAGTAGTTTCCAGGCAGTAGCGGGAGGGACTCGAAGCGAATTGCAATCCTGAACTGTCGCTGGCCGGTTCGCGCCGGCTTAACATCGTCCACGTCTGAGGCAATTCCATACACGGGTGTGCCGTCTGCACGCACGATACCAACCAGGACTGCCGGTGGGCGGTCGTCTGGCGAGTATAGGCACAACTCAGCCTCCAGGGTGCCACCCTGCGCAATTTCCCGCTCGTTAACGTTACTTGTGTCCAAAAAGCGCAACGACTCGAGCCTGTAGAGCCCGGCTTCGCCGACCGCGCTGTGCCGCCGATCCTTTTCCTTTGCGCTGCGCGACTCGTGGTGGGCCAGATATGACTGCGTGACGTCGAAAACTTCGCCGTACTCATGAACCTTGCCGTGATGGATCCAAAGCGCTTTTTTGCAGAGTTTTTGCACGAGGTACATGCTGTGGGAGACCATCAGCAGCGTATTGCCGTCCGCCAGAAAACGCTCGATCCAGCGCACGCACTTTTTCTGGAATGATTCATCCCCGACTGCCAGAACCTCGTCTGTGATGAGCAGCTCAGGGCGCGACGCCGTCACGACTGCGAAACCCAGTCGCACGACCATGCCCGAAGAATAGTGCTTAACCGGCTCATGGATGTATTCGCCGATGTCTGCGAAGTCCAGGATCCGCTCCATTTTGTCGTCGATCTGGCGCGGGCTCATACCGAGGAGCGAACCCT
>JBFHEJ010000134.1:0-6601 GCA_041584255.1 Lysobacterales bacterium | reverse complement strand
GGCCTGGGCGGCCACGACGAACTTGACCTTGCCCTCGACGCGAGCTTTCAAAAGGTCCAGTGACAAATCGGTGTTGCTGGAAAGGCTGTACTGAATGACACCCTGTGATTCACGCCGGGCCACCAATTGAGCAAGTACATTGGCGCCGGACTCCAGCATGTAGCCGAGGACATGCGTGTAATTGGCCGAAATGTGCGCAGCCTGAGCCTGGCGCACGCCCAGCCAGCGCCCGGCAAGAAAAAAGAACTCCCGGACCTTGATGTTGTCCGGCAGAGTGCCATCGCGCAACCGCCGGGCATAGGCAAGGCCCGGATAATCGCCGAACAGCCGCTGGCGGGCCGGCTCGAAAAACCGGCGTGCGACCTCGCTGCCCGGCTCGGGCGCTTCCAGGGTCAGCGCCGTGAATATCTCCAGGTCGATCCGCGAATCAGAGACAGCACGCTCCACCAGCGCATTGACGATGTGGCACGGCTTGCCGAGGCCCAGCGGCAAAGCCAGCACGAGCCGCCGACCAACGGCCTGAATGAGGGCATCCGCGAGCTTTTCGGGCGATTCGAAATGACGGGTCACGAGGAGTGCATTGTGCCAGTTTGGCCCTCGCCCGTCCCGGTGTTGAAAAAAGACCCGAGATCAGGCGACTTTCTGCGTGCCGGAAGACGAACGGCCCGGGTTCACTCTCGGTGCGATTCGCTCCCACCAGCCCTCGCGGGGATAGGCCTGCTCCATGAAGTCGGCAAACGCGCGTACCCTGACCGGGAGGTAGCGGTTGTGTGGGTAGACAACCATCACGGGTTGCGCCATTGCGATGTAATCCGTGAGCAACGGCACAAGACCGCCGTCAAACACGATGCGCCAGGACAACACGTCGGGGACCTGGGCCACCCCGATTCCGGCTGCCGCGGCCGCCACCGCGGCATCCAGCGAAGTCAGAGCCAGGCTACCCTCCGGAGTATACGTCTTGATCGCACCATCCTTGTTGAAATACCACTCGCGTCCGCGCCCGGTTGAAGGGGAAATAAAGCGAATGCAGTTGTGCCCTTGCAAGTCGTCTATCGTCTGCGGGGTACTCCGCCGCGCCAGGTACCCGGGCGCGGCGCAGGTCAGCCACCGCGCCTGCATGATCCTGCGCGCTACCAGAGGAGCGTGTGGCGGCAAGTCGGTGGCGCGCAACGCGCAATCAACCCCCTCCTCCACCAGGTTGACGGCGCGATCCGTCACGATGATTTCCACGCTCAGGCCAGGGTGCTGACGCATGAACAATTCGAGCAGCGGGAAGAACTCCATCACCTGAAACGACTGTGCGATTGAAATGCGCAGCCGTCCCTTCGCTCCTCTGTGCACACTCGACAGGCTGTCTTCCGCTTCGGCGACCTGCCCCAGAATTCGCACGCAATCCTGATAGTAGGCCTGCCCCTCCTCCGTCAAACTCAGCCGGCGGGTTGTCCGATGAAGCAGGCGCACGCCGAGGTGCTTTTCGAGCTGCATGACGGCGTTGGTGACCGATGCCGGTGAAATGCCCATATCATCGGCGGCACGAACGAAGGCGCCTTGTTCGACGACCCTGACGAAAACCTGCATGCAACGAAGTTGGTCCATCGCATTATTCCGCCTTTTTGAATAATCAATTTGACTGGCCGCTGTTTATTCGTACTCCGGCAGGCAATACATTGCGCCTGAAAATCGGCTTACGTCAATACCTGCAGCAATCATTTCAGCGCACGCTCCTGGCAAAAACGGAGCTTGAGTGTTTTTGATCTGATTTCAGTGATTTACGGCAATGAATATGCAATTCCAACCGCTGCTCCCCGGACTACTCCTGTGGGCCGGCGCCGCGGCTGCCGGGCCCTTGCCCGAGCACCTGAGCGACACCGGTCTGTATGCGCCCGGCACGAGAGCGATAACTGAAAACCTGCTGCCCTTTGCGCCTCAGTATCCGTTGTGGTCTGACGGGGCACATAAACAACGCTGGTTGTACCTGCCTCCCGGGCGGTTTATCGACGCGACGAATCCCGACGCCTGGGAATTTCCACCTGGGACACGCGTCTGGAAGGAATTTGGTTACCAAAAGCCAGTGGAAACCCGGATGATCGAGCGGCTCGAGGACGGCTCCTGGCGTTTTGCCGCTTACGTCTGGGCAGCCGATGCAAGCGACGCGACCCTGGCGCCTGAGTACGGAATCCCCAGGCACCCGGCACCCGAGGCCCCTGGCGGCGTCTACCCGATCCCGTCCACAGAGGACTGCCTTGCCTGCCACGACGGCGGTGCGGGGCCGCTGCTCGGCATCAGTGCCCTTCAGCTCTCGCCGGATCGCGATCCAATGGCTCCCCATGCGGAACAAGTCGGCACGGACGCCGTCGACCTGCTGAAGCTTCACGACATGGGCTTGCTGCGAAACCTGCCGCAACGCATGTTGCAGCGCCCGCCGCGTATCGCCGCTTCGACAGCCAGAGGGCGGGCGGCACTGGGTTACCTTCACGGCAACTGCGGCGTTTGCCACAACGACCGGGGTTCGCTGGCCGACCTGGACCTGGTGTTGCTGCAATCGTCGCTCGATGAAGAAGCTGGCCTGGCACGCATCCTGGAGACGCTTGTCGGCTACGAAGGTGAGGCTGTCGGTGATGGGCTTCGACTTCGCGTCAAGCCGGGCGACAGCGCTTCCAGCGTTGTGTCTTTTCGCATGCTGTCGCGCAACCCTGTGACGCGCATGCCTCCTCTGGGGCGACGCATACCCGACTTGGAGGCTGTCGCCCTGATAGAAAAATGGATTCAAAACGATTTTCCAATTGAAAAGGAGCATCCTTAATGAACGCTCGAAAATCTGTGTTGGCCATATTGGTTCCTGTGCTGGCCTGCCCTTTGATGTCTGTGGCCGGCGGAGACGTCGGCGTCCAGTCCCTGCTGGAACGCGGCAATTACCTGGTGAGCACATCGGGCTGCCATGACTGTCACACGCCGTTCATCATGGGGCCGCGCGGCCCCGAGCCGGACATGAGCCGCATGCTTTCCGGGCACCCCGAGAGCCTGCTCATGCCTCCCCCACCGGCGCTTCCTGAGGGACCATGGCAGATACTCGTGTCCGGTACCGCGACGGCCCACGCCGGGCCGTGGGGTGTCAGCTTTACCGCCAACCTTACGCCGGATAGGGAAACCGGCCTGGGCAAGTGGACCCTTGAAAATTTCGTTGACACCATCCGCACAGGCCGCCGGCTCGGCCGCGGGCGTGAGATCCTGCCGCCCATGCCGATCCCGGTTTACGGCAACATGACCGACGAGGACCTTCAGGCCATCTTCACCTATTTGCAGTCCATCCCACCGATTCGGAACAAAGTGCCGGACCCATGGGTGGATGACGAGGTACCTGAGTTCTCCGCTGCCCCAGTGGCTCTGGACGAAAAAGCGGAGTAACAAAACGACTAACGGAGACGCACTCGGGATTGCCCCAGCGGGTCAATACGGGCCATACTTGGCGCTGAGCGCCTTGAACCCCAAAACAAACCGTAAGTAGGGCAATCCCGATGCATCTCAATTTACGCGGCCTGATCACCGCTACGACATCCTTTCACGCCTCCGTTTTTGTCGGCGTACTGGCGCTGGCCTGGACATTAACTTCTGTCGCCGCCGGAATCGATCCCTGGGTGGTGGATCAGTTTCAACGTGGTCAACAAGTCGAGTTCATTGTGCGTCTCACGAGTGAAGCGGATCTGAGCGACTTGAGGAACGTCAGGGGAGCCGTCGATCGCCGCAGTCAGATCGTCGAGCGGCTTCAGCAAACCGCCAGGAACAGCCAGGCCGATCTGCGCCGGCGCCTGGACCAACTCGGCGT
The DNA here is from genome assembly GCA_041584255.1 of Lysobacterales bacterium. GTDB lineage: Bacteria > Pseudomonadota > Gammaproteobacteria > Xanthomonadales > SZUA-36 > JAUIBE01. The sequence continues at coordinate 2,778 of JBFHEJ010000134.1, read as the reverse complement.
CGAATATCGGCCCTTCTGGATCACCAATGCGATCTGGGTCAAGGGCAATCGCGCTGTACTGGACGAACTGAGCGCACGCGAAGACATCGCGTACATCCACGCCAACCCTGAAGTGGCCCTGGACTTCCCGCACCCCGCCGAAACGACACCAGACAGCCCCGATGTGGTTGAATGGAACATCCAGCTCATCGGCGCACCGGACGTGTGGACACGGGGCTTCACCGGAACCGGTGCGGTCATCGGCGGCCAGGATACCGGCTATGAATGGGATCATCCGGCCCTGATCAACAGTTATCGAGGCTGGGACGGCGTCGCTGCCGATCACAATTACAACTGGCATGACGCCATACACTCGGGCGGAGGAACCTGCGGCGCCGACTCGCCCTTTCCGTGCGACGACAACAACCATGGCACCCACACGATGGGTACGATGGTGGGGGACGATGGCGGCACCAACCAGATTGGGGTTGCCCCTGACGCCAGGTGGATCGGCTGCCGCAATATGGACCAGGGCAATGGCACACCCGCCACCTATATCGAGTGTTTCGAGTGGTTCATCGCCCCGACAGACCTCAACGGCCAGAATCCTGACCCCTCGAAAGCGCCACACGTCATCAACAACTCCTGGAGTTGTCCGCCTTCCGAAGGCTGCACTGATCCCAACATCATGCTCCAGACCGTCACCAACGTCGTCGATGCGGGAATCCTCGTCGTTGTATCGGCGGGTAACGCCGGGCCCGGATGCAGCTCAGTATCCACCCCTACCGCGATCTATGAACTCTCATTTTCAGTGGGGTCGACCACCAACACCGATGCCATTTCGGGATTCTCCAGCCGCGGACCCGTCACCGTCGATGGCTCCAACCGGCTGAAGCCCGACATCTCCGCACCCGGCAGCAGTGTTCGGTCCTCCGTACGAGGGGGTGGTTACGCTTCGTTCAGCGGGACCAGTATGGCCGGTCCACACGTGGCCGGCCTCGCGGCGCTGATGATTTCCGCGGACCCGGGTCTTGCCGGAGAAGTAACAACGCTGAAATCGCGCATGAAACTGAATGCCGTGCAACTGACCAGCACGCAGACCTGTGGGGGCATCCCCGGCAGTAGCATTCCGAACAACACCTTTGGCCATGGCCGCATCGACGCGGACGCCAGCGTGTTCGTGCTACCTGAGGAGTATTTCAATCACAGCTTCGAGGGTACACCCTGAGCTGTAACCACGGTTCAGTGATATCTTGGTTCAAATCCGAGGATTTCGACAGCAATTTCTCGTAGCGGACTCAAACGTTGAGCACGCCGCCAACCGGATACCAGGATTCGGAAAAATATCGGTCACAGGCAGGCATTCTTGCTCTCTGAGCATTCCCTCGCTTTTGGCCCCTAAGGTCCTTCTGTAGACTTTTCAACCTCGCAGAGACTATCCTTTGTGCGTCCGTACCGAGCATGACTCGTGGGAATACAAGTCACTTTATTGCTTCGCAAGGTGGCGTTGCTGTTGCTGCCGGCGCTGGTGCTCGCCCAATTTCAGGACTCGGCCGTGGCACAGGCGGGCGCGTGGCTGAACACCACCCCAATGCCCACTGCACGGGAGAAGCTGGCAACCTGCGTAATCGGTGAGCATATTTACGCGATCGGAGGGTCACCGGGGGCCAACCAGAATGCGCTGAATACCACGGAACGGTTCGACACCGCGAGTCACAACTGGTCGCAACTCGCACCCATGCCCACACCTCGCGCATTCCTGAGCGCCGCTGTTGTCGACGACATCTGTTACACCTTCGGCGGTCGGCTCAACTTCGGCCTGCCTGGTGGCACCACAGTCGAGGCATTCAACCCCGTGACCGGCAGCTGGAGCACCCTTGCACCAATGCCCACAGGCCGTTTCGCCACAGCATCAGCGGCCATCGACGGCAAGATCTACGTGGTTGGCGGCGCCACGACAGATACTACTGTTGTCAGTACTGTAGAAGTCTATACCCCCGCTTCGAATTCCTGGGCCACCCTGCCACCCCTTCCCACAGCCAGAGCTGTAACGGCGGCCGCTGCCATTGGGGGCAAGCTTTACGTTTTTGGCGGTACCAGCAATCCAGGACGCCAGGATTACAACGTGGTAGAAACTTATGATCCCGCGACCAACCAATGGAGCACAGCAGCGCCCCTGCTGGTACCACGTTCCCAGGCAGCAGCAGCAGTGGTTGGCGACCTGGTCTACCTGATCGCTGGCGGACGCCTTACGCAGGCACGCGACAATCTGCAGATCTACGACCCTGTATCCAACAGCTGGAGCGAGGGGTCCGCTCTGAATGACGTTCGCGTTCGAATGGCTGCTGCGACGGTTGGCAGCGTGATCTATGCCATTGGCGGTTCCCGGACGGTCGCTCCACCCCACCCCGGCATCTCGTCGGTGGAGTATTTGGAGGTTGGCGACGGGGCGGAGCCGTTCCAGATCAACGCTGGCTTGAACGATGCGTGGTTCAACCCCGCAACGCCTGGCCAGGGGTTTTTCGTTTCCGTCTTTCCCGACATCGGATCAGTTTTCCTGGCCTGGTTCACCTACGACACGCAACGCCCTCCGGGAAGCGTCTTCGCGACACTCGGCGAGCCCGGCCATCGTTGGCTGACCGCCTTTGGCTCCTACGCCGACAACCTCGCCGCCCTGAATATCGAAGTGACGCGCGGCGGAATTTTCAATGCCACCACCCCTGGCCCCACCCAGGTGCTGGACGGCGCCATCACCCTGGAGTATCATGACTGCAACCGCGCAACCCTGACTTACGACAT
>JBFHEJ010000133.1:0-6603 GCA_041584255.1 Lysobacterales bacterium | reverse complement strand
CCAGCTCATGATGAATGGTCTTGAAATCCTCACCATTGACGTCGATGCACATCTTGATACGCAGATCTTCCTTTTCATCGACGTTCCACGCCGAAGCGTGGCAGACGACATCGCGATCCCGGGGTTTGACAAATTGTGAGCGCGCCCAGAATGTTTCGGGCAAGGGCTCGAAACCAAGCGAAGTAAAAAATGCCTCGCCGGTTCGAACCATGCCGATTGCATCAAACCCTTCATCATTGAGGATGGCGGTCAGATCGTATCCAGGATCGGATTCCTGCGGTCCGACGAGATCATAGATGTTGTCCCAGTTCTGCGCCCACATGTTGCCCAGCAGGTGTGCGGGAATCAGTCCGTCTGGGGGGACGACATCGTCGCCATACTGCTCATTCAGCTTCGCCCGAACGTGGCAGTGAAGCGCATCGTAAAGCGGCCTGACCTGACCCCAAAGTCGATCGAGTTCGCCCGGAAAGTCCTCTGCGGGCATGTCGTATTGGGAGCGCCACATGGTGCCAAGGTCCTGGAACCCGAGCTCACGTGCAGCTTCGTTGGCCAGTTCGACCTGTCGCTCGTACAGAGGCTTCATTTGGGGTGACACGGTTCGCCAGCCGTTCCATGCATCCAGCAAGGCTTCAGGGTCACGTGAGTTGTCGATGACTTCCTCGAGAGCGGACAGGTCCAGGCATTCGTCATCACTGCGGCAATACTGGCCCGCGCCATACATTCCGGTCAGCCGGGCACCGATACTTGCCTGCTCTGCAATTTTCTCGGGGTCAGAAGGCGCCGGAACAGTAATGCCGCTACGCAGGATATCGAGCTTGCGGCGCAGTTCAGGTTCGAGCCCCTCGATGTCCACGTATCGAGCCGCCTCTGCGGCCACTTCAACCTTGGCCGCCGTCAGCTCTTCCTGCGCCTGCGCAGAGAGCATCGCGGTGTCGTCCATGATGTACGTTGCGTACACCCATTCCACGCGTTCCGCATACTGAGCCACTTCCTCCAGTCGCGCCTCGGCAGCGTCCACAAACGCTGCGGCATCGGCCGCGGTCACTGCGTTCTGTGCCTCGGGCTGAGGCGGTTGAACAGCATCATCGGCAGGGCGACAGGCGGCAAGGGCAAGCAGCATAACCACTGCTGTGAAAGCAGGCGCCAGGGATCGAAACGAAAGTCTCATTAGATTTTTCTCGGGAGCTCTGAATCAGGCAGGGAAGGCTATCAGAATTCAAAGTGCGGTAACAACGCAGCGCAACTCATAGCACGTGGATTGTCAGGTGACGATGTCGTAGCAGGGCGTGTACGTGGCCCCGGGCAGGCGCATGCGGTTCTGCGCGACGAAGGAACTCAGCAGTTCGTCCAGAGACTCCATGAACGCCTGGTCGCCGCGGATCTGGAAATTGCCATGCTCGCGAATGGCTCTGATGCCCTCGGGCTTTACGTTGCCGGCGACGATTCCGGAAAACGCCCGCCTGAGGTTGGCGGCCCGCTCGTGAACGGGTTGATCCTGCCCAAGCTCCAGGTTGCGCATGTTCTCGTGGGTCGGACGGAACGGGATTTGGAAGTCGGCACTGATGTTGAGCTGCCAGTTGAAGTAGAAGGCGTCTTTGACATCGATGCGGTAGCCCTTGACCTGCTCCATGCCCTTGGCCACCAGTTGTGCCACTTCGCCCGGATCGTCGATCAAAATGCGATAGCGCTGACGCGCCTCCTGGCCCAGCGTCAGGCCAATAAACTCGTCGATCCTCCGAAAATAACCTTCGGCACTGGCCGGGCCGGTCAGGATCATGGGCATTGGCTGCTTCGCATTTGCCGGATCGAGGAGGATACCCAGCAGGTAGAGAATTTCCTCGGCGGTTCCTACGCCCCCCGGAAAAACCACCACGCCGTGCCCGAGGCGCACGAAGGCCTCGAGCCGCTTCTCGATGTCGGGCATGATGATCAATTCGTTGACGATCGGGTTTGGCGACTCGGCGGCGATGATGCCGGGCTCCGAAATGCCCACATAGCGCCCGGGAGTGACACGCTGCTTGGAATGCGCAATCGTCGCTCCTTTCATTGGGCCCTTCATTGCGCCCGGCCCACAGCCGGTGACGATGTTGAGCCGCCGCAACCCGAGCTGGTAGCCGCATTCCTTGGTGTAGTCGTACTCTTCCCGGCTGATCGAATGACCGCCCCAACACACCACCAGGTCGGGTTCGACATTGGGCTTCAGGGCATTGGCGTTGCGCAGCATCTCAAAGACTGCGTTGCTGATGCCGGACGAGCTGTTGAGATCGTGATGCGGGTGCCCCCGAATCTCGCTGTCGAAGTAAACCAGGTCGCGAATGACGGCCGAAAGAAACTCACGGATACCTTCGATGATGCGTCCGTCGACGAACGCCGCACCCGGCGCATTGAGCAACTCCAGCCTCAGGCCCCGGTTGACCGACTGCACCTGGATTGAAAAATCCCGGTAGCGCTCCATCAGCGCTTCCGGATCGTCACTGTCGGCGCCGCTGTTCATCACGGCTAGCGCGCAGCGGCGCAGCAGGTCGGCGAGATCTCCCCGACTGGCGTCGTGCAGTCGCTCGACCTCATGCCTGCTCAGGGTATTGAGCATGCCGGCCGGATAGAAACGGGTTGAAACGGAGTCAGGCGTCATTCGCGGCTTCCCAAGAAGCAAATGGCGGCCGGAGCCGCCATTTGCATCCTACATGAGTCTGTCAATCAGAACCTGTAACGAATACCCAACTGGATGCGCCAGACGGAATCGTCCACGTCCTGGTTGATGCCCTCATCGTACCAGCGATTGACAACGAACTGGTTCGTGTTGCTGAGGTCGCCTAGCACCTCGAGCACGCGGACACCCTCTTCGATGTCGCCCGTGTTGGTGTAATTCCGAATGTTTTCATCGTCACCCAGGAACAGGTTGAGGGCGTTCTCGATATCGAGGAATACGCTGATCGAGTGGTCGTTTCCGCCCCAGCCCCACGGCACAAGGAAGTCCTGCTGGATGCGCAGGTCCATATCGGTATACCACGGACCGTCAAAGCCATTCTTGGGCGTAATGCGACCGGCATAGGCGCTCAGACCGGAACGCTGCAGGAAATCAAATAGCGCCGCCACATCGGAATCCGACAATTGCGAGAAGTCATATAGCGGATCGTCAGGCCCGGTCGGCACGTGCAGCAGCACGCGCTCTTCGTCATCCGAGTCGCCGTAGTAGCGCTCGACCGTGTCGTCTTCGTAGGTGTAGCTGAAAGGACGTCCTGAGCGACGTTGCAAGAACATGGAAATCGAGAACGGATAGCCGTCCCTCCATTCCTTCTGCCAGCGCGCCCGGAGCACGAAGTTGTGCTCGTTGGCCCACAAGCCGGGACCATTGACCGGCGTGTTCAGCACGGCAACGGCGACTTCCTCGTAGCTGGAACCAGCGGTTGAGCTGTTGATCGGGCTGGCATATTCCGCATCCACCCAGGCGTAACCCAGGCCAACATCGAGCGCACTGTCGTCGGGGAAGGTAAACGACTTGGAGAACTGGATGGAGATCGAGTCGGTCGAGCCGTCGGGGCCGTTCGTCATCACGACGTCCTGATTGGAGTTACGCGTGTCGTCGCACGGACCGCCGTTGGTGCCGGCGTTGCTGAAGCCCTGGCCGATACCGTTGAAGGTGGCGTCGCAGCCATCCTGCAGGGGATCGACTTCGAAGAACTGCGGCCGGCCGTCGGGCAGGATCACGCCATTGGGCGTCAGGCGGACGTCATACCAGTAGGCCCGGTCCTTGTGGTCGGTGTAAATGTAGTCGAACTGCATTTCCCATCCGTCGATGAAAGCATAGTCCGACTCGAAGAAATGGTGAATGCCGAAGTTCCAGCGATGGTTAGAAGGCAGGTCGAAACCGGGATCGACCGCCGCAACGGCGCCGGTGTTGTCGTTGGCGTCATTGGCCGCGGCGATACGAACACAATCCGGCAAGCCGGTGAACTGCCCACTGGCGTCCGTGACCTGCAAGACCCCATCCGTACAAGGCGAGCGGAAGTTTGCGCCGAAGCCGATGGCACCGCCAAAGTTCTGGTAAGCGTTCGCGAAATGCACGGTCGGGTCACCGCCGCCGAATACGCCGTAACCCAACCTGAGTTGGGTCTCGCCCCAGCTCCAGTCGGGCAGATCCCAGGTCACACCGATGCGGGGCTGGACCAGGTCGAGACCATCGAAGGTCTGCGTATTCTTGAAGCCGTAGCGCTGTGCGAAGACAGGGTTCTCCGTCGGAAAATCGCTCGAGTTGTACTCGTCGTAGCGAACACCGGCGATGAATGTGACGGCTTCATTGATCTGCCATTCGTCCTGGACATAGAGACTGTCGATATCGCGTTTGAAGGCCGCGGCAGCATCGACCGGATTCTGGGTGAATGAGCCGTTCATGACGATGCTGTCAGCCATTCCGGCCCTAAGCGCATCAACATCAGCAAAGACAATCGTGCCTGTGGCATCGGGAATGAACAGGTTGAAGATGTCGCGGGATTCCTGCTCAACGCCAAAGGTGAACGTGTGGTCATTCCAGACCCAATCAGCAGACACCTTGTACTGCTCGATCTCGTATTGCAGGTCGTTGGCGGAACGGAAGAAGCCAGGACCGCTGGTCAGGATCGTATCGCCCGCGCCATCCTCGACCTCGATCCGGACAATCGGGTTGGCGTCCTGGGCTTCACCGCCACCGGCGGGACCCTGGATGTCCGTCACGTCAAATTTGGAATATCGAAGCTCCGTGGAGAACGTGTCGGTCCAGTTGGAGAACAGGCGCACACCCCATGTGTCCTGGTCGATGCCTTCGAACTCAAAGTTGTCACGGAAAGTGAACCCTCCAAATCCAAGATCATCGGGGTCCAGGTTGAGTTCTTCCAGGCTTGTATATGTCAACTCCGCGCGGTGCTTGTCGCTGATATTCACATCCACGCGTGCGAACCAGCGTTCACTGGTCTGGGGCAGGTTGCGGACGATTGGGCCGACATCGCGCCCGTACTGAGACTGGAGGATGCCGGCAATCTCGTCGGCTTCGGCGACGGTCAGCCAATCTTCATTGGCGAATCCACCACCGATGGGACCACTGTTCTGCACGCCGCCCTCATCCGTTTTCTCATAGGCAAGGGTGAAGAACACGCGGTCGGGAATGATGTAGCCGCTAAAGTCCACGCCCCAGTCCTCGTCTACGAACGGATCGGTAATCACCGTCCGACCGTCGATGGAATCACCGGTCAGGCTGTCATCGTTATAAAGATAAAAGACCGAACCATGAAATTCGTTCGATCCCGGTTTGGTCACAATATTAATGGCACAGCCGGTGAACTGGCTGTACTGGACATCGAGCGGCGCGAATTCGACTGCGGCTGACTGCACCGTGTCATAGGGGATCGGGAATGCGAATCGGGCCGAAGTGCCCGTGCCTTCGTTCAAACCAAATCCGTCGATGGCCAGGCTGCCATCGATCGTGAACGCATTCGAGCGCGACGAACCGCCCAGGCAGTTGATGCCATAGCCTGCGCCGTTAGACGCCCTCCCCAAGCTGACCCGCGGATCGATCCGAATGACGTCACGGATCTGCCGGGCAATGCTGGGCATGGATTCGATGTCTTCAATCGTAAACGCTGTACCCGGGCCAATCGCGAGTTGAGCTCCGGCCACCTGCGCCGAGGCGGTAACGATCACTTCTTCGATGGCTCCTGATTCCAGCGGAATGGTCAGCGTGGCCGCTTCAGAAAGGCCAACATTTACATCCGGGATCAGCGCCACCTTGTAGGCGCTGGCACTGACACGCACTTCATATGGACCGCCGACCTGAAGCCCGCGCACATGAAACGCTCCGCCGTCGTTGGTGGTCGCCGACCTGGAGGTACCGGTTCGGGTATCACTCACCACCACGGTCGCACCCACAACGGGCTCGCCGATCGAAGAGACGATCGTGCCACGAATGGAACCTGTGATTTCCTGCGCCATGACGGTCAGGGGAAGTAAGAGCAGCAATACTGCTGCGACCGATACAGAGATGGATCGAATCTTAATGCTCATCATGTTGCCTGCCTTATTTTGGAAGTGCGCCTTCAGGAGTTGGCGATTATTTGCTTGGTAACTGCGATTCACGGCTTGTTACGAATTGACCGCATCGAAACGATATTTCGAACCCCTTTCCAGAGCCTTTCGGGGGTCATTGGAATACTAGCAGAAAAAGATTACGAAATCTTAACGTCTGGTCAATGACGTGGATCAAGCAGAATTCATCGCGCCAGACGAACGGCAGCAAGCGTATTTTGCAACACATGGTCGGACTGGGAGGGGCCGTCGACGCGCTGCGTAAGCCACGCCTGTGTCGCTCCCCTGCTTCCCTGCTTATGGCTGAGCATCAAGGCGGCTGCACGGCCTCGCGACGCCCCCATCGGCTTGTCTTTTTACGCCTCCCGCGTCGCCCCCAGTGATATAAAAAATCGGCTCCCCATTTGGGCGAGGAGCCGATTGTTTTAATATCACTGGTCGGGGTGAGAGGACTTGAACCTCCGGCCTCTGCCTCCCGAAGGCAGCGCTCTACCAGGCTGAGCTACACCCCGTGATGTGCTCGCGAAGGGCGCATATTCTATAGAAGCT
>JBFHEJ010000132.1:0-6630 GCA_041584255.1 Lysobacterales bacterium | reverse complement strand
TGCGCAGGCCGTAGGCCACGTTCTCGTAGACAGACTTTGGAAACGGATTCGGCTTCTGGAACACCATGCCGACATGCCGCCGCAAATCAGCGACATCGACACCAGGCTCATTGATGTCACGCCCCCCGATGACGATCTCGCCCTCGGTCCGGCAGGATTCGATCAGGTCATTCATGCGATTGAAGCAACGCAGCAGGGTTGACTTGCCGCAACCGCTGGGGCCGATGAACGCCGTGACCTGGTGTTTCGCAATGTCCAGGTCGATATTCTTGAGCGCCTGGACTTCGCCGTAGAACAGGTTCAAATCGCGAACCTCGACTTCGATGGCTTCGCGGCTTTGCTCGGGATCGTCGAGAGGCAGCCTCTGCTCCTGCCCTGCCTGCTTGTCACGCGGCAGGGCATCGCTTTGGTCACTGCCAGTCCGGAGGTTTTCGGTCTCGTTCACGTTTCGAGTCCTCTGTATTTCTCTCTCAGGTTGTTGCGCACATGGATGGCGGTGATGTTGAGCAACAGGATGACCAGAACCAGCAGCAGCGCAGTGGCGTAAACCAGCGGCCTGGCGGCCTCGACATTGGGGCTCTGAAAGCCAACATCATAAATGTGAAATCCGAGGTGCATGAATTTGCGTTCGGGATGGAGGAAGGGAAAGTTGCCGTCGAGCGGCAGTGACGGCGCCAGTTTGACGACGCCGACCAGCATCAGCGGCGCCACCTCGCCAGCGGCCCGGGCCACCGCGAGGATCAGGCCGGTCATGATACCGGGGCTTGCCATGGGCAACACGGTGCGCCACAGAGTCTCCCATTTGGTCGCACCAAGGGCCAGGCTGCCTTCCCGAACCACCCTGGGGATTCGCGCCAGTCCCTCCTCGGTCGATACGATGACCACCGGCAGCGTCAGCAACGCCAGGGTGAGCGAGGCCCAGAACAACCCCCCGGTTCCATAAGTGGGTGACGGCAGCGCTGCCTCGAAGAACAGGCGATCGATGGCGCCACCCAGGGTGTAGACAAAAAAGCCCAGGCCAAACACTCCGTAAACGATCGAAGGCACGCCGGCGAGGTTATTGACTGCGATTCGGATGGTCCGCGTGAGCACCCCCTGCCTGGCGTACTCCTTGAGATACACGCCCGCGACGACGCCAAATGGGGTCACCACGACCGACATCAGGATAACCATCAGGATGGTCCCGTAGAGGGCAGGGAAAATACCGCCCTCCGTATTGGCCTCACGGGGATCGTCGGTGATGAATGACCAGGCCTTGGCGAAGTAGTGCCCCAGCTGAGCACCCAGGCCCATGTCATTGGGCCGCCAGGCGTCGATCACGGAGTGCAATGGCAGTTCTACGCGCTGGCCGCCGGCTGTTTCCATGATGACCACGTCGCGCCTGATGGCCTCATTGAGCAACGCCAGCCGCTCTGTCAGTTGCTCGTACCGTTCCTGCAAGGCCTCCCTCTGGCTATCGATGTCAGCGAGGGCTGCGGTATCGTCTTCGCCTTCCAGTCCCAGCTCCCGTCGTTCCAACCTGAGGCGTTCCAGGTGGTAGTTGACACTGCCGATCTCGTCCTTCTCGAGATCCTCGATCCTGTCACGCAGACCAGTTGCGCGCTCGAGGTCCCTCTGGAAGGCCTCCCAAACGTCGCTTCGCTCATAAAGCGCGCCGTCGCGCCTGAGGCCCAGCAGCCTGCCCAGAAACACCCCCCACTCTTCCCGCTCCACGACAACAGCGCTCAGAGGACGGCTTTCCTGGAAGATTCGTGGCGCCAGGATCCAGCGAAAGTCCTGCCCCGCAATCTCGCGGTTTCCCGTTTTGAGGAGGATTCTCTCCACGTATTCCGTGTCGCCGCTGATGTGAACTCCCGATTCCCTTAAGCGTTCGGAGCGCACCTCTTCCCGCTCGCGGATCTGTCCCATCAGGATGATGCGATCACCCGCCTCATTCTGGTAAACGAATTGGTGCACCGGTGCCGGCCAGAAATGACCCATGCCGCGCCAGGCGATCAGCAGCAGCAAGCCGGCGACCAGCAGGATGCAGGCGCTGACCGCAGCGGCGTTGAGCCACACCCAGGGGGCGCCGGTCATGATCCATTGTTTCAGCTTCATGGTCTCACCCGGCGCTAAAGGTTGCTGTACTTCTCACGCAGGCGCTGGCGGACAATTTCCGCACCCGTGTTGACGATAAAGGTGAAGATGAACAGCACCAGCGCTGCAAGAAACAGAACCCGGTAGTGCGAACTGTTCACTTCCGACTCCGGCATTTCCACCGCGATATTGGCCGCCAGCGTGCGCATCCCTTCGAAAATGTTCCAGTCCATCACCGGCGTGTTGCCGGTCGCCATCAATACGATCATGGTTTCGCCGACGGCCCGGCCGAGCCCGATCATCAGGCCTGAGAATATCCCCGGGCTGGCGGTCGGCAGGACCACCCTCGTCAGGGTCTGCCAGGGTGTCGCCCCGAGCGCCAGCGAACCATCGGCCAGCGACGTGGGCACGCCGAAAATGGCATCCTCGGCGATCGAGAAAATCGTCGGGATGACGGCAAAACCCATGGCGCAGCCGACCACCAGCGCATTGCGCTGGTCGTAGTCGATGCCCGCTTTCTGCGTCAGCCAGCCGCGCAGGTCGCCTTCGAAAAACATGATTTGGATGGGCTCGGCCAGCCACATTGCCAGAAGTCCCAGTCCGACCAGGACGGGCAGTATTAGCAGGGGCTCATTGCCTTCTCTGACGAGGTACTTTGCCTGTCCTGCGTAACGATGCCATGCCCAGGCGAACAGCAGCAGCCCTGGCGGCAACACCAGAAGGATCATGAAGATACCGGCCAGGTGCTCTTCAACGAAGGGAGCAAACCACAGACCCGCCAGGAAGCCGAGAATCACCGTCGGCAAGGCGGCCATGATCTCAATGGTCGGCTTGACGATTTTGCGCAGGCCGGGCGACATGAAATAGGCGGTGTAAGCCGCCCCCATCAGCGCCAGGGGAATGGCGAACAGCATGGCGTAGAGCGCTGCTTTCAGCGTTCCGAATACCAGGGGAGTCAAGCTGAATTTGGGCTCGAAGTCATTGGTGGCCGCCGATGACTGCCAGACGTGCTCAGGTTCGGTGTAGTTCTCGTACCATACTTTGCGCCACAGCGAGTCGAAGGAAACTTCAGGATGCTTGTTGTCGATCTCGAGCAACCCCAGTGAGCCGTCCTCAGCCTCGATCAGCAGTCCGTCGGCACGCGGTGACAAGGCCGCGGCCACCGGTTTGAAGTTCCGGAGCTCGGCGCCCAGCACCTTCTGTCCCGCCGTGGTGTGGTAGATGCCGGCGGTTCCGTTTTCGTCGATGGCAAGAAAACCCTTGCGCCTTGATTCAGCGATGATATGGCTGATGCTTGACGCGAGCGGCTCAAAGCGACGCACCAACTGCAGGCTGAATTCACCGTTCTCGTTGCGGACCGGAAAAGACTGGCTGATCCCGCCACCGGCATCTCCAGCAAGAACCGAGATGCCGCCCAGGAGCATCGAAAGCTCGCTGATCGCCGAGTCGGATACCCGCAGCGAATCCAGATGCTGCAGCTCGGGCAAGGAGAAGCGGTGAAGCCTGCCGAGCGTGTCCCCTGCGTACAACCAACGGTGGTCGCCGCTGATACCCGCGGCGGTGGCCATCCCCGAAAGGCCATTCGGCGCGACCGGTATTTCAAGGCGCTGCGCACTGACCGCCGGGTCCAGGACGACTTCTCCGGTCAACAGATTCTCACGCTTGTGGGCGAAGAAAAGCTGAACCTCTCCGGCGGTATCTAGCGTGGCGATCAGCAACTGCTTATCGCTGTCAGAGATGGCCAGGTCGGCGAGGCTGCTGGCAGACCGGCCGAAAAGAGGTTGCTCACCGTACGGGAACCGAAGTTCTGGAACCACCTTGCGGTCCGCCACCCCTTCGCTGTAGTCAGTCCGATACGCATGCTGGAAAACATGGACCTGACCGGCATCGGTCGAATAGGCCGCGATACCCTCCCCGGCCGGCGGCTCAGCGATCCTGGAAATGGTCGCGCCAGGCGCCAGTGGCAAGGTGTTCGACTGAACACGGGCGCCATTGGCGACCTCAAAAAAATCGGCCTGACCATCTGCTCCGACACGTAATCCAATGCGCTGTTGTTCTTCGATGGCCACCCACACGGCCGGCGAGCGCGCCCAGGAGGGATGCGGGTTGGTGGTGCGGTATTCGGAGTCAGCAGGCAGGAAAAGTGGGGCGACAACCCACAGGAGATAGAAAAAGATCAAGCCGATCGTCAGGATGACGGCTACGCCACCAGTCGCGATGATCCACCGCGCGACCTTGTCCTTGCGGGAGCGCCACAGATGGAACCGGTCGGAACGCGCCGATCCCGGGCTGCCTCTGTCAGAACTGGCCGCGCTCATGTCCGCATGGTATTCGCGGAATGTGACATTATTGTTACAGGCGCACGTACCTGCCCCCGGCAGTCGTGATGCTCGCCCATTTCATGGCACTCTGGTCCGCGATGAAGCAGAGAACCTACATTCGCCCGCCAAGTCCAGCGGATATCGACCGAATCGCGATGTTCTGCACCGCGAATCCCGCGCCCGGCGCCAGGGTGCGTAATCTGTCCGAACTGGCCGCGGGTGGCTGCCTGTTCGCAGCCACTCAGGCCGGCAGGCTGGCTGGCGTGGTCGGCCTCGATCTTGGCCGGCGCGCCATGGCGGGACCGTGGATTCGTCCCCAGGCAGCCGGGCCCGACCTCGGCAGGCGCATGGTGGTGGCCGCCGAGCGACTCGCGGCCCGGTATGGCATGACTCACCTGATCGTTTACCCGGCCGAAAACGCGACGGCTTTCTTTGCTGACAATGGTTACTTAAAGGTGGCTGGCGGCTTGGGCGCGACATCCGCACGGCCCGGCATGGCGCGCTCGATCGTCCGCCGATCGACGCGCTTCGCCCGGCGCGTGCGTGAAGTCTCGGAGGCGTTGGGAATCCCGCGGGATTACGGCGCGCGCCACCAACTGCGCCTGCAGCCGGAATCCAGGGCGCTGCGATCCATCGGCAAAGACATCTACGGCCGGGAACAAAAAATGGCGCCGCGTGCAGCCGCCGCGTGGACAAAAATGTCGGCAGCCGCGCGCGCTGAGGGTATCGCAATTCTTCCCGTTTCGGCATTCAGAACAGTGGATTACCAGGAAGGACTGATCCGTGCAAAACTCGAGAAGGGGCACCAACTTGAACACATTTTGGCGGTGTCCGCCGCGCCCGGATACAGCGAGCACCACAGCGGCCGCGCCATCGATGTCACCACGCCGGGTTGCGAAGTTTTGGAAGAACCGTTCGAGGACACCGGGGCTTTTAAGTGGCTAACCGAAAATGCCGGCGACTTCGGCTTCGCCCTCTCCTACCCCCGCAACAACCGCCATGGCGTCGCCTACGAGCCGTGGCACTGGATGCATCATTGATGAACAAGAAATGGCTTCCTGACCCGCAGGTACCTCGCCTTTGAAAAGCGCGGTTTTCAAAGGCTCGCGCGCACGCCGCGTTGGCACTTCCATGTGCCAAAACTCCATGTCACTAATGTAAAGAGCCCGATACCTGGACGGTCTTTTCCGTTTCGCCTTCAACACGCGCCGCCAGGTCGAATGGCAGGTGAATTTGCTCCAGGCCCAGCCGGCCGAGCAGGCCGCGCAGTTCGGTCTGAAGCAGGGGATAGAGCTGCCTGGTCAGGCTCGCATGGTTGGCGGTGAATTCCGAAACATCGATCGGGTCGCCCTTGACTTGCTGGTAGACCGCCTCGAAACCGACGCTGGCGGTGAACGATGGACCGCTGTCCTCCTCCCCGCTGCCCTGGCAGCTCAGGCGCGCACTGACCTGGTAGGACGGCAGCTCCGTCCCGCTGTCTGCCTGCATCACCCGGGGCGTGAGATTCAACTCGACCTTCGCCTCCTGGGTGCCTGACGCCGGTGCGATCTGCGCCAATTCCGCGGTCAGGCGCGAAATTTGCACATGCTTGAGCACGAAATTTTCGAGGAGATTCTTGGAAGGCATCGCCAGGGCCGGATTGATAGACTCTTCCAAGATGCGCCCTACGCGCCCAGGTTTCAAGCAATCAGGCCATCAAATCGGTGTCGGCGGCACGCCAGAAATACAGCGACGCCAGCGTACGGTAGGGCTTGAGATGTCGGGTTCTGGCCAACACTTTGTCGGGCCCCGGCAATTGCCGCATGCGGTAAACCGCCTGCACACCTTTCTGCACGCCGAGATCGGTCGCCGGCATGACATCCGGGCGGCCGAAATTGAACATCAGCAGCATTTGCACGGTCCACGGGCCGATTCCCCTCACCTGGCAGAGGTTTTCGATCACTTCGGCGTCCGGCCGCCGAATCAGGCTGGCGCGGCTCGCCAGGGTGCCGTCGAGCGACTTGCGCGCCAGGTCCTGGATGGCCAGTGCCTTGTTGTTGGAAAGCCCGACTGCGCGCAGTTCCTCGATGGTCATCGCGAGGGCGGCTTCGGGACTGGGCAGGTCCGTTTCAAACAACGCGGCGAAGCGGCCATGAATGGTCTTGGCCGCCTTGCCGGAGAGCTGCTGATAGCAGATCGCTCTGGCGAGGTAGCGAAAAAGATTCTTTTCTGGATCGTAAGGCAGCCTGAACGG
>JBFHEJ010000131.1:0-6668 GCA_041584255.1 Lysobacterales bacterium | reverse complement strand
GAACTTGGCGCCGGCCAGCAGCCCCGCCATGTCGAGCGCCAGCACGCGCTTGCCGCGCATGCCCTCGGGCACTTCGTTGTTGACGATGCGCTGGGCGAGGCCCTCGACGATGGCGGTCTTGCCCACGCCGGGCTCGCCGATCAGCACCGGGTTGTTCTTGGTGCGGCGTTGCAGAACCTGGATGCAACGGCGGATTTCCTCGTCGCGGCCGATGACGGGGTCGAGCTTCGTCTGCTCCGCCCGCTCGGTGATGTCGATGGTGTATTTCTCGAGCGCCTGGCGCTGTTCCTCGGCGTTGGGGTCGACCACCTGTTCGCCGCCGCGCATGTCGTCGATGGCCTTCTCGATGGCCTCAAGACTGGCGCCGTTATTCTTGAGCAGATCTGCCAGCGGGCCTTTGAGATCCAGCGCGGCCAGTATGAACAGCTCACTGGCGATGTATTGGTCGCCCCGCTTCTGGGCGATCTTGTCGGTCTGGTTGAGCAGCTTGACGAGATCGTTGGAAAAGCTGAGTTCGCCTTCGGCGCCGCTCACCTTGGGCAGGCTGTCGAGCCGCTCACCGAGCTGCGAGCGCAACGGATTGACGCGCACGCCGGCGCGCGTGAGCAGGTGCCTGGCGGCACCGCCCTCCTGATCGAGCAGCGCCACCATCAGGTGAGCCGGCTCGATGAGCTGGTGATCCAGGCCATTCGCAAGGCTTTGCGCGTCGGCCAGGGCCAGCTGGAATTTGCTGGTCAGTTTGTCGATTCGCATCCGTGGATTCCCCAAAACAGTTGGGCGAGGCGGCGCAAATGCGGCCTCGCAGATACCAGCAGATTTGAGGGCTTATGGCAGCAGTATCAAGCGCTGGAACTTGCGCCAAGTCATTGAAAAAAATGATTCAATTAATTCTCATTCGACTGCACGGACCGCGTGGGAGGGGCCTCTTCCACATGGTCCTACCTTGTCTCAGGTCATCAGGCCACAAACAAAACTTGATAGCCTCTCAAGGCAGGGAGGCACATTGCGGGAGGTAATTTCGATGGCTGACGACCCGATCCGGATCCGACCGGCAGTCGAAGGCGATGCACAGGGTATTCGTGCCATATTCCGCTCCTCCTACGGGGAGGACTATCCCTATGCCGGTTTCACCGATATCGACTGGCTAAAGCACGCGATATTCAACGACAACCTGCTCATGCTGGTCGCCGAGAACACGCAAACGGAACAGATTCTCGGCACCGCCTCGGTGGTTTTCGACATCGGCGCCGATTCCGATCTGCTGGGCGAATTCGGGCGCTTGGCCGTCCTGCCCGAAGCGCGCGGACACCGCATCGGCCAGCGGCTCATGGAAGGGCGCATTGAACACATTAAAAACCGTATCCACGTGGCGGTGGTGGAAAACCGCACACGGCATCCCTTTTCCCAGAAGATTTCGCAGAAATACGACTTCGTGCCGGTCGGCTTCCTGCCGCTGAAACACCAGTTCCGGGACCGCGAGAGCATCGCCTTTTACGTGCGCCATTTCGGCTCCGGGCTGAACTTGCGGCGCAACAATCCCCGCGTGGTGCCCGAGGCCCAGGAGGTCGCCTACAAGGCGTTAGCCAACTGCGGCTTGCCGTTCGACATCATCGTCGACGAGGAATCGCAACCCCACCCGCCCGGCGAGCAGTTCCCGGTGCAGGATTTCACCAAGGGTGACATGCCGGCACTGATCCGAATCGAGCGCGGACGCATCCGCGGGCGCGAGGTGTTCGGGCCCATGCGGCTGCAATACGGAATGTTCAGGCTCAGCGCCCGCAAGGCCAGTTACCTGGTTGCCCGGGTGCCGGGCGCCGCGGGCGAGGATGCACCGGTGGCCGGCGCCATCGGCTATATCCACGATGAAATCGACAAGTCATTGCGTATATTCGAGCTGATCGCGCCGAGCGACCGCGCCACTCGCTTCCTGCTCGAGGTCCTGCTTGAACGAAAGCGCAGGGAGCTGGGCATTGAGTACGTGGAAATCGACGTCAGCGCACACGCACCGCAGATGCAGCGCACCCTGGTCGAACTCGGCTTTTTGCCGATTGTCTACGTTCCTGCCATGGTGTTCCACCATGTCGAACGCCTCGACGTGGTCAAGATGGCCAAGTTGTTCGTGCCGCCCGAGTTCGGTGAGCTGAAACTCACCCCTGAATCCGACGCCATTGCCCAGGTGGTGATGCGAAATTTCAGGCGCCAGTCCGTCCTGCCCGAAGTCTCCCGGGCCCTCAAAGACCTGGAGTTGTTCGCCGGGCTGTCCAGGGAGCAGTCGCAACGGGTGGCCAGCACCTGCGCCGTGGCCCGCTACGCGAGGGGTGACTACCTGTTTCAGGCCGGCACCGCGCCGGATGAGATGTTTGTCGTCATCAAAGGCGATGTGACCATTTCACTGGGTGACAGCGGTCGTGAAGTCGGGCGCGTCGGCGCGGGCGAGTCGTTGGGTGAGATTGCCCTGTTGACCCGTATGGATCATTCCGCCAACGCCACTGCCGCCGGCGAGGTCATCGCCGCCGTGTTATCGCGCAAGGGCTTCGAAGCGCTGGTCAGGCAACGCCCGGACATCGGCACGGTGCTCTATCGCAACCTGGCCATGGGCCTGGGCGGAAAACTGCATCGCCTCGACCGCGAAGTCTCGGGCGACGGCTGACAACCGCAACCGGCCTATTCGGGCTGCGCAACCGCCGCCGCTCGCGGCGAGGCAACAAAGGCCGCCCCGGAACTGACGCCCGCCTGAGGATCGTACCCGACCAGGCTGGGACAGGCGAACAGGTTGGGATAGACCCCGTTTGGCCGCACTCGGGTCTGGTACGAGGTTCCCATCGCGTCGATGACCTCGCGAGACAGGCGGCTGTCGAGGGTTACAAGATCGGTTCCACTGACGTCGATGCGGGGCTGGTGAATGGCTTCGTCGACCGTCATCCTGTAATCGGTGAGGAACGAAATTAGCTGAAACACGGCCGGCATGATCCGTCGGCCGCCCGAAGCCCCGAGTGCAAACCGTTGGCCGTCGCTACGCAGCAGAATGACGGGACACATGTTGGACAGGGGTCGCTTGCCCGGGGCGATAAAATTCGGATGTCCGGGGCGGGGATCGAACCACATCATGCCGTTGTTCATGACGATACCGGTTTGCGGCAGTGTCACCTTGGAACCGAACAGCGACAGCAGCGTCATGGTCAGGGAGACGAGATTGCCCTCCCGGTCGGCAACGTTGATGTGGGTGGTATGCGAATCGAGCCCGGAATCCGGCACATCACCGATATAGGCCAGACGATGGTCAAAGGCGTCATATAGGGTACGCACGTACGTTTGGTAGGCCTGCCCGTCCGGCCGGTCGCCGAGCGGCTGCAGGCTTTCAGCCAGCACCTCCAGCGCGTATTCCAGCGTCGGGCCGGCGGTGAGCCCGGGTACGGCGTCGATTTCATCCCCGCGGTACATGCCCCGTTCCACCTCGGTCAGGTGCGGCCGGTAGTTGGCCATGTCGTTGGCCGTCATGGGAATACCCAGGGCCCTGGCGTCGGCCACGATTTTTTCGGCAATTTCCCCCGTGTAAAAATCTTCCGGGCCCCTTTTGGCCAGCCGCCGCAGCGTACCGGCCAATTCTCCAATCCGGATGACCGGCAGCGGGCCAGCCCATTCGCCCACCGGCACGTGCCCACCCGGCAGGAACACCTCCCGGCTGTGTTCGAATGAAGACAGCCGGTACGCCTCCGAAGCGATTTTCAGGGTGCTGTACCAATCGACTTCCATGCCCCGCTCGGCCAGTTGAACGGCCGGGCCGATGACGTCCGACCATCCCAACGTGCCAAACTCCTCAAGCGCCTTTGCAAGCCCGGCAATAGTGCCCGGCACCGCGACGGCAAGTGGTCCGAAGATGTTGCGATCATCCACCACGGCGGGCCATTCAAACAGATCGGGACTGGTGCCATCCACCAGGGGATAGGCCGACGGGTCCACGGCCTCCGAGGCCTTGACGCCGAATTCGACAGCATGGCTCTTATGCTCGCGGGCGTTGTAGGCAACCATGTACCCGCAACCGCCGATCCCGCTCATCCACGGCTCGACCGTCCCGACCGCAAGAGCAGTGGCCACGGCTGCATCGACGGCGTTGCCGCCACGGGCCAGTATGTCTGCGCCTATCTGCGAAGCCAGCACGTGTTGGGAGGTGACGACGCCGCCACGACTCGTGACCGCCGGCTTGGTGAGGCTCCAGGATTCGGGCAAAGTGGTCAGGCTGCTCACTGTCAAGCGGTTCCTTCCATGGTCGAAATCAGCGATTCCTGGGTCATCGAACTGAACCCCACGCCCAGAACGTCGCGATCACACATGAACAGGGGGCGCTTGAGCAAGGTGGGGTGCTCCAGCAAAACACGCGCCGGATTGGCCAGGGCCGCGGCGCGCTGTTTGCCGTTGAGCTGGCGCCAGGTCGTGCTGCGCCGATTGACCAACCTGTCGGCATAGGGTGAAGTGCACCACAGTTCCACCAGTCCCTGAGACGGGGAACGGTCGCGAACGTCATGAAAACGATGGGGAATCCGCTTCATTTCAAGCCACTTCAACGCCTTCCGGCAAGTGTCGCAGCTCTTGATCCCGAAAACCTTGATCAATGGCAAGCGGGCCGCAGTTTCGCTGTGCTTACCCGGCATCGCGCAGGAGCTGGTTGACGCTGGTGCGCGCCCGGGTTTTTTCATCGACCTGCTTGACGATGACGGCGCAGTACAGGGAGTGGCTGCCGTCTTCCGCGGGCAGCGCTCCGGGCACAACCACGGATCCGGCGGGGACCCGGCCGCGGGTGATTTCGCCCGTCTGACGATGGTAGATCTTGGTGCTCTGCCCGATGAATACGCCCATTGATATCACGCTGCCGCGCTCAACGATGACGCCCTCGACGATTTCCGAACGTGCGCCGATGAAGCAGTCGTCCTCGATGATCGTTGGGGCGGCTTGCAGCGGCTCGAGCACGCCGCCAAGACCGACGCCACCGGAGATGTGCACGCGGTCACCGACCTGTGCGCAGGATCCGACCGTCGCCCAAGTGTCGATCATCGTACCCGCCCCGACACGCGCGCCGATATTGACGTAGCAGGGCATCAGCACGGCGTCCGGTGCGATATAAGCGCCGCGACGTACGGTCGCCGGCGGCACGATGCGCGCGCCGGTTGCCCTGAAGCTGTTGCCGGCGGTTTCTGCGTTGCCGTCCGCCCAGCGCAGCGGCACCTTGTCGTAAAAGCGCGTGTAGCCGCCGTCGATGACTTCGTTCTCCCGCAGGCGGAACGAGAGCAGCACGGCTTTTTTCAGCCATTGATTGACTTGCCAGCCATTATCCACCGGCTCCGCCACGCGCCACCCTCCCGACTCGAGACCATCCAGGCACATCTCCACGCTGCGTGTTAACTGGCTGTCAGCGCCGCGGAGATCGAGCGTATCGCGCCTTTCCCACGCCGATTCGATAAGTTGTATCAGTTCCTGTGAGGGGTTGTGCAATGCGTTTTCCTTAATTCTCAGCTGTCCAGCCTTTCTTCGATGGCTTGCGCCAGCAATTTGCAGGCTTGCTCATCAAGCCCATGCTGATCACGGTCGCTAATGACGAAGACATCCTCCACCCTTTCGCCGAATGTCGCAATGCGTGCGTCATGGACCTGAACGCCGAGATCAGCCATCGCTGCGGCGATGCGTGACAGCAGGCCGGGCCGGTCGTTGCATTCGATCTCCATTTGCGTTCCTGCCCCACGCTCTGCCGAAGAAAAGCGGATGACGGGTTCGCTGCTGAAGTGCTTCAGTCTCCGCGGCATCCTGCGCCTGACCGGCTGGTAGCTGCCGCCACCTTTTGTCGCTGTCGCCAACCTTCTCTTGAGCACTTCCGCATCGGCGTCAATCAGCGCCCTGCCCTCGCGGTCGGCCACCTGGAATATATCGAAGCTGCGCGCATCGCTACTGGTCAGTACCCGTGCGGACAGGACGTTGAGGCGCATCTCGTCAAACACTGAAGTGATGGCTGCAAACAGGCCGTCATGATCGGGCACGCAGACCAGCACTTCGGAAACACCGTGCTGCGGTAGCGAACGCACCTCGATAATGTCCTGAGCGCCATCCGACTCGACTACCGCAGCCGTTGCCCATTCGAGCTGGTTGGCGGTCAGCCGCAGAAAGGCATGCCGGGGCAGCGTATCCCACAGCCTTCCAATGGCCGCGGCCGGCATGCCGCGCCGCAACAAACGGCTGAGCGTGCGCGAACGGCGCTCACGGATTCGCGTATGCCGGTCAACCGGGTGTTCGAGACCACGCCTCAGCGCATTGCCAGCCGATAGATAAAGCTCCCATAGCAGGTTGTTCTTCCAACCGTTCCACAGCTTCGGACTGGTCGCTGCGATGTCAGCCACGGTCAAAAGGTACAGGTGATCAAGGTGCCGCATGGTTTTCACGGCGGCGGCGAATTTCTGGATGGTGGCAGGATCGGACAAGTCCTTACGCTGCGCCGTGCGAGACATGATGAGGTGCTTTTCGACCAGCCAGCAGACCAGATCGCGATCAATGCCCTCCAGGTCGAGGCGCTCGCAAAACGCGGCCGCGTCCCTGGCGCCCAGCTCGGAGTGGTCGCCTTCCCTGCCTTTGGAGATGTCATGGAAAAGGGCTGCCAGGTAAAGTAACTCGGGCTGTTCAATGCG
>JBFHEJ010000130.1:0-6690 GCA_041584255.1 Lysobacterales bacterium | reverse complement strand
TGCGGGCCATCGTCGACCGCGTTCGCCCCAGTGTCGAGCGCCTGCTGAACGATGATTCCGAAGTGGATCATGAGGTGCTGCTGACCAGCGCTGTCCGCGCCAACATCCAGGCGTCCGTGCGCCAGTTGCGCGAAGGATCAGAGTTGATTCGCGGGCTGATCGCCGGACAGGGGCTGGAAATTGTCGGTGCGGAGTACTCCCTGGAAACCGGGGTCGTGGAGTTCCTGGAGCGAGACGAATGACGACCCGTACTGCACGCTGTGCTTGCGGGCAGCTCAGCGCCATGGTGAGTGGTGAGCCCGTGCGGGTATCGGTATGTCATTGCCGCCAGTGCCAGCGCCGAACCGGCAGTCCATTTGGCCAGCAAGCCCGGTTTCCGCGCCAGGCTGTGGTGGTGGAGGGCGAGGCACACCGGTTCGAACGCACCGCCGACAGCGGCAACCGGATTACGTTTTACTTCTGCCCGCAGTGCGGTTCGACCGTATATTATGAACTGGAAGTCGAACCCGAGCTTTTTGGCCTTCCAGTGGGCTGCTTTGCCGACCCGGCATTTCCGCCGCCCGTTTATTCGGTTTACGAGACGCACAAGCATGACTGGGTCAGGCTGCCTGATTCCGTAGAACACCTGGATTGAAGGAGTATTGAATGGCGAACGAGGGATACCACGAGCCCGTTGGGGAATTGACTGACGAAACCCGCGACATGCACCGCGCAATCACGTCGTTGATGGAGGAACTGGAAGCAGTCGACTGGTACAACCAGCGGGTCGACGCCTGCAAGGACAATGAATTGAGGGCCATCCTGGCGCACAACCGTGACGAGGAAAAAGAGCATGCAGCGATGGTCCTGGAATGGATTCGCAGGCGTGATCCCGTCCTGGAAGGTCAGCTCAAGGAATACCTGTTTACCGAAGGCGAGATCGGTCACGATCATTAGATGAGCAAGTTGGGGCTTCCTGCCCGACTCGAATCTCGAAATTGAAAATTGCGATTTCCAAATTCTCGCGGCCTTCGGCCGTTGGCACACGCAGCGGCCATTTGCAGGCACTTGTTTTGTAAAGAAGAAAGCCGTACCTGCAAATGAAGCCTGCTCCCATGTGTCCACGTCCTGATTTGACGGTTCAGTGCGGCTGGGTGGACTGGTGACCGAGCACCACTGGTTGGTTGACTACTGCTGCTCCCAGAGTGGGCTTCTCGTCATCCCCATCGACGCGCTGTCGCCGGCTGGCATCGACGGCGCTTTCTCAGACGCCCTGGTCGAGAACGGAACGGTTTGTCCGAATTGGATCGCACGATTCGACCACGCCTACCGCCTGTACTGGGAGCGGACGCAGGCAATGCGGTTCAGGGCCCCGAAGTATTGGTTTGCGCCACGTTTGCAGCATGTGTGTGTGGTGACCAGGCCCGAAGGGGTCCGCCCTTATTTTCAGCCGTTTCACCGCAGTTCGTGGCTCTTGTATCAGGGTGATTTCGAGCCTGCGACTTCGTCGGTCGAATTCTCCGTGTTCCTCTTCATGCAAGCCGAGCGGATGGGGCTGATGGGCGAGATCGTGCCTGCTCTGCATGCCAACCTGCCCTATTTCCTGACATTGTCGGCAAGGCAACGAAAAGAATTCCGGCAGGGTTGTGCGCATACCGAGCGCCCCGACGCGGGTGCCTTCCGGGTACTCGCTGACGCATTGCCGTGGCTGAAAACTCTTTACCACGAACAATTCAGGCGGCCCAGGATTGCGCTGCCGCGTCTGCGCATCCACAAGGAAAACGGCCTGATCGTGCCGCAGTCCCACACCGCGCGGGTCAGGGGGTTGCAGGAGGCGTGGGGCGATGCGGCCCGCGAAGTCTTCGCCGCCTACCGAAGGCGCTACGCCGGAGCTTCCGGCGACCTGGCCCGGGGGCTCGGGCACTGGCTGATGGAGCACCAACCGCAAGCCCTGATCACGGGTAGCGAGGGAGCGGTCCTGTGGAACCCGGAACGGGCGGGAGAGCAGGACGACCTGCGCCGGGCGCTGACCGCCATGACACCGGCCGGCGCCGAGCGCATTAAAGAAGATCTCGCGGTGATCGATCGCCACACACGTCGTTTCCTGGCTTCGCTGGCCGAGCCCGAATCGCTGGCTGAGCCGGCCCCTTACCTGACCGAAGGCGGCCTCAGCTACATCAATGCCGAGCACGGGCTGATTGCCTATGATATCGGGCCCGGTCGCAATGAGAGTCGGCTGTGGGAGCCCTCTCCGCCCTACGAGCGGCTGATGCTGGGTGCCCGGACGGTCCACGAATGGGGTCACTTGGCAGCCGAGTCGGGTTGGGTCCTGGTGCCGGAGGAGCACAGCCGCAAACGTCTGGAGCTGACCGAAAGGCGGGCGGCGCTGTTCGATGAGTTGCTTGCCGGCGCGCCGCCGGCGGTGCGCGATCTCACACGACCGGAGACGGTGCGTCTCGAACGTAAATACGGCAGCATGGGTCAAGGGCTGCTGGCGGCGATGCTCAGGCGAATCGAGGATTATATGGCCAACCTCGTGGCCTCCCGGTTCCTGGACGCCGATGAGATGGACACCTATGTCCGCAACAACGTGGCTAGCCGCGTTGGGCAATATCGACCCGGGGAAGTCTATATGCAGCTCATACGCATGGCGTACGAGTACCAGTACCTGGGGCTGAGCCGGATCACCCGGGCGAGGCGATGGTATTACGCCAGTACATGGATCGAGCCACTTTTCTTTGACGCCGGCGTCGTCACCAGGGAACAATTTGAAACCATTGTGGAAACAGTCGCCGGGATCTGCAGTTGCTACGCCGTCGACCGCAGCAAGTTCAATTTTGCTTCGAGCTAGGTTCTTGCCCTGGGTCAAGTTCTCGCGCTGTAATAGGAAATAGGCTGCACGCATAGCGCGGGAGCACACTTTGCCTGGCCGTCCTGGAGTTCCGGGAAGGCCCTGTCCCGAAAGCTCCCGCAGATAAAAGGAGACTCAACATGCAGCATGCGCTGGCAGCGGTCATCTGGATTGCAGCGTCAGGAAACCTGGTCGCAGCGGACCTCACTGAAGAGATGGCGCCGGGCGAACTCGAAATCGTTACGGTCGAGGCGGCGAAGCAGCCTGTTGCCGGCAGCGAGATCGCGGCCACGGTGAGCGTCATCGATGCCGGCCGCATCGACCGTGAGCTGGCACGCTCCATCGACCAGTTGGTTCGTTACGAGCCTGGCATCGAAGTTCCCGACCAGGGCAGCCGTTTCGGCAATGCGGGTTTTGTGATCCGCGGAATCGGCGGTAATCGCGTGCATATCGAGGTCGATGGCGTGCCCGTGTCTGACTCTTTCTCGATTGGAGACTTCTCGAACGCCAGTCGTGATTTCATTGACGTGGATTCGTTGCGACAGGTAGAGATCATCCGGGGGCCCGCTTCGGCGCTGTTCGGATCGTACGCCGTGGGTGGTGTGGTCAGTTTCATCACGCTCGATCCGGTCGATTACCTGGGTGAGGAGACGATGTATAGCAACGCCCGGGCAGGCTATTACAGCTCGGATTCGGGCCTTGTGGGGGGCGCCACGCTGGCAGGAAAGTCCGGCGAATGGGCCAGCCTGGCGCAGGTGACGTGGCGCCAGGGGGAAGAGCGCCAGGACGTCAGTGCCGACCCCCACGATTATGATTCGCTGTATGTCCTGGGCAAGCTGACGTATCGCGACCCGTACAACGGCGGGTTGAAGCTGACCGCGGAGCGGTTCACGGAGGACAGCGACACCGACGTGATCTCGCAGCAGGGGTCCCGGGACTTCAGCGGTTCCTTCGGATACACCTACGTGATCGACATTTCAGATGTCAAGGCGCACGATAGCCGCGAACGCGATCGAATCAGCCTGTCCCAGGAGTTTGTCGTCGGTTGGAAAAAACTCGATTATCTTCGTTGGCGGATTTACTACCAGGGCAGCGAGACCCGCCAAAATACCGACGAGATTCGCGACACGCTGATCAGGGACAACCTGACCTCGGTGCTGCGGGAGCGCCAGTTCCGTTTCGAGCAGGACCTCGTTGGTGTGGAACTCAATCTCGCATCACAGCTTGCCTGGGGCTCGGTGCCCCACGAGCTGGCATATGGTATCGAGACCGAGTGGGCGGATACCAGCGAAATCCGTGATGGGGTGCAGGTCGATCTCGACAGCGGTGAGATGAGCACCGTGCTCGGGCCGGACTCATTCCCGGTCCGGGACTTTCCCGCTTCCGACACCACGGCGATCGGAGTCTATCTGCAGGACCGCATCATCCTCGGTGACTGGACCCTGATCCCTGGATTGCGCTGGGACGACTATCAACTCGACCCCAAACCGGATGACATTTTCCGCGAGGACAATCCCAATATCGAACCGGTCGACCTCGATGAATCCAGGCTGCTGCCCAAGCTGGGAATCCTCTGGCAGATCGATGATCGATGGCAGGCCTACGCCCAGTACTCCGAGGGCTTTCGCGCGCCGCCCGTCAACGATGTCAACATTGGCTTCACCAATTTCCGCTTCGGCTATACGGCCCTGCCCAACCCGGACCTGCAATCGGAGACGTCCCGCGGGATAGAAGGCGGGCTGCGGTTCAGCACCGCAGCGCTGCGATTTGACGTAGCGGCGTACCAAACCCGGTATGACGACTTTATCCAATCGCGCCAGGTGGTCGGTGTCGATCCGGACAGCGGCCTGGTGATCTTCCAGTCCATCAACGTGGACGAGGTTGAAATCGATGGCCTGGAGGCCAGCGCGGACTGGGCGCCAGAAGCGTTTCCGGATGGATTATCGCTGCGCTTCGCCGCTGCATGGTCCGAGGGCGACAACCTGCAGACCGGGGAGCCGCTCAATACGGTGGCTCCGTTCACCGCCATGCTCGGGCTGGACTACGGGCACGGCAGCGGACGCTGGGGCGGCAGTTTCATGGCCAGGGGCGCGGCGCGCCAGGACCGGGTCGATGCGAGTGATGGCCCGCTTTATATTCCCGGTGGGTATGTCGTACTGGATGCGACAGGCTGGTACCGGCCAGGCCCCTCAAGCCGCATTCGTGCGGGTCTGTTCAACCTCACCGACAAAGTCTACACCCGGTGGCTGGATGTGGCTGGCTTACCGGCCGGCGCGCCCAACAAGGAACGCTTCAGAAGCCCCGGCTTCAACGTAGGATTGATTCTCGACCTGCAGTTCTGACCATAATTGGCGATCGCGAGCTTAGGCTCGCTCCTGGGGTGCATCCGGAAACTGATTGACCCATGGATGTGTCAGCGCCCAATCGGTGCGAGCCTTTGAAATCCGGGAATTTCAATGGGTCGTTGCAGGTGGGGCGGGATGCCCCATCTTGCTCATTCAATTGACCAGGTATCGGTCGAGGAACATCATCACCGCCTGCTGCTGCACGTCGCGATTCTCCTTGCGATCGAAGCCGTGGCCCTCGTTGAGGGCGCGTATGTACCACACGGGAATGTCACGATTTCTCAGCGCTTCGACGATCTGACTGGCCTCGCTGGCGGGCACCCTGGGGTCGTTTTCGCCCTGGATCACCAGCATCGGGATGGCGATGCGTTCGGCGTTGGTCAGTGGACTGATGCGCTGCAGAAAAGCACGCATGTCGGGATCGCGTTCATCGCCGTATTCCATGCGGCGCAGGTCTCGGCGGTAGTCCTGGGTATTCTCCAGAAAGGTTACGAAGTTGCTGATGCCCACGATGTCGACCGCGGCACTGAGCCGGTCCGAGAAATGCACGGCGGAGGCCAGCACCATGTAGCCACCGTAGCTGCCGCCAAACACCGCCACACGGCCCGGGTCGAGATCGGGTTGAAGGGCAATCCAGTCGAGCAGTGCGCCAATGTCCTTCACCGCGTCTTCGCGCCGGTAGCCGTTGTCCAGTGAAAGAAATTCATAGCCATAGCCGAGCGAGCCGCGGACATTCGGAGCAATGACCGCGACGCCGAGTTCCGCCAGCCACATCTGAATGCGGCTGCTGAATCCGGGGCGATACTGGGTTTCGGGGCCGCCATGGATATAAACCACCACCGGGTGGGGCCCTTCGCCGTGTGGCCGGTAAACAAATGCCGGGATCTGCCGGGATTCCTCGCCGACGGTGTCGAAAGTGGGGAAGCGAATCAACTCGGGTGAAACAAAACGATCGGTATCCAGTCCCCCGACCTCGCTGAAGGTCCAGCGAGTCAGTGGGCCGGGCCTGGTGGCCCTTCGCCCCAACCGCATCACGAACACGTCGCTGGGCGTCTGTGGCGTGTTCATGGTCATCGCCAGCCGCCGGTTGTCGGGGTTGAACTTCAGGCCAAAGATCAGCCCCACGGGCATGTCAGCAACCGGCCGGTACTGCAGGGTCCGGGTGTCCAGCAGGTAGAGTCGGCTGATGCCTTCCTCGTTGGTGACAAACGCTCCGCGCCTGCCATCATCGCTAAGCGCAAACTCGGTGACGTCCCACTGGATGCCGGCGGTGATGAATGCCGTGCCCCGCCCCAGCGCCAGTGGCCGCCAGGCCAGTTCCGCCGCCAGCCCGCGTTCGTTGGTGATGTAATAAAAACCGATCTCCTTGCCGTCCAGCGCTGCGACGCGATTGGCGGAAGGCCGGTCCGCGTTGCCGGCCAATAAGCGCATCTGCCCGCTTTGCAGGTCCTTTAGATAAATGCGCGAGTCCTCGACGCTGATGTACTGCTGCAAGAGTATGTAACGGCCATCGGC
>JBFHEJ010000129.1:0-6690 GCA_041584255.1 Lysobacterales bacterium | reverse complement strand
CGCCGCATGGGCACCGAACTGGTCGAGGGTGGAGATCTCGTGGTCGGCGACGACGACTGCGTCTACATGCGCGCTGTTGAGGGCCTGGTTCGCGTCGATGTGATTTATTCCCGTATCAATGCCGAATACCTCGACCCGGAAGTGTTCGTCAAGGACTCCCTGCTCGGCGTGCCGGGCGTGATTCGCGCCTGGCGTGCCGGCAAAGTCGCGATCGCCAATGCCCCGGGCACCGGCGTGGCCGACGACAAGGTAGTTTACACCCACGTGCCGGAGATGATCCGCTACTACCTCGGCGAGGAACCCATCCTGCCGAACGTTCCGAGCCATCGCTGTGACGACCCGGACAAGCTTGAATGGATACTAGACAGTCTCGAGCAATTGGTGGTCAAACCGGCCAACGAGTCCGGCGGCTACGGCATGCTGGTCGGGCCGAAGTCTTCGCGCCGCGAACGCAGCGCGTTTCAAGAACTGATCCGCGACAATCCGCGCAACTACATCGCGCAACCGGTGATCCGGCTTTCCACCGTTCCGACCGTCATCGACGGGGAACTGGAACCGAGGCACGTCGATCTCAGGCCGTTCATCCTGCAGGGCGCCGACATGTACGTCACGCCCGGCGGCCTGACCCGGGTTGCACTGGTGCGAGGCTCGCTGGTGGTCAACTCGTCCCAGGGTGGCGGCAGCAAGGATACATGGATCGTAAGCTGATGGGGATCGTAGGCTGATGCTGTCCAAAGTCGCAGAAAGAATCTACTGGATGAGCCGTTACCTGGAGCGCACGGAAAACATCGCGCGGCTCATTGGCGTTTACGGGGAATTGTTACTCGACCTGCCGGAAGAAGCCGGGCTCGACTGGTCCTTGCCGCTTACCATCCTTGGACAGGCGGATGACTACCGCAACCTGGCTGATGGCGAGAGCGAACTGCGGTTTCTGGTCAGGGGCGAACTCAACACGGGGTCGTTGCTGTCATCACTTAACCACTTGCGCGAAAACACGCGAACCACGCGTGACATCGTGCCCCTCGAGGCCTGGCGTGCGATCAATGAGCTGTACATCTGGGCAGCGCAGGCGCTGCCGATCCTGGCCAAACGGCCAACCGCGGGCGTCGCCGGAGAAATCGTGGCGCGATGCCATTCCATCACCGGGATTCTGGTGGGCACGATGAGTCACGGCCCGGCTTACCAGTTCGTACGCCTGGGTCGTTCGCTGGAACGCGCGGACATGACGACGCGCATCATCGACGTGGCAGCCGCGATCCTGATGACCGGCCGCGAAGAGTTGCGGCTGCATGGCAACGGCATATGGCGCGCCATCCTTCGCGCCCTTTCCGCTTATCAGATGTACCAGCAGTATGTTCGCCGGCGAATCTCGGGCGGCGACGTGGTTGCTTTTCTGCTGCTCGACGATCAGTTCCCCAGGTCTGTGAGACACTGCGTGGGTACGCTCGATCAGGCCGCCGACACGCTGCCGCGCAGCCATCATGTGAAAAACCGTGTCGCGGACCTTGCCAGCAGCCTCGAGGCCGTCAATGTCGATGCCCTGGATGCCGATGCCGTGCACCGTTACGTCGACGAACTGCAGATGAAATTTGCCGGACTCAACAACGCCGTCTTTGAAACCTGGCTCAATCCCATGCGCGCCGAAGCAACGCAGTTCCAGCGATGAAGAAGTTTCACTGTGACTGTGGTCAGCGGGTATTTTTCGACAATACGCGCTGCCTCAACTGCGGGCTGGCGCTGGGCTTCGACGCCGGGCATATGGACATGGTGAGCCTGCATTTGGCTGACGACGTGCTGCAGTCCGGTGACGGTCGTGCCTATCGATACTGTGCCAACAAGGCCGAGTACGAAAACTGCAATTGGCTGGTGAGGGCAGATTCCCAAAAAGGACGCTGCCTGAGTTGTGGCATGAACAGGGTGATACCGGCACTGACCAAGCCGCAGAACCTGCAACTTTGGACCCGCGTGGAAGAAGCCAAGCGACGACTCGTCTACTCATTATTGCGATACGGGCTGATCTTCGAATCCGGCAACACCAGGCTTAACTTTCGCATCATGGAAGATCGCCGCCGCAACCCAGACGTGCTCGAGTCGTTCATAGCCACGGGCCACCTCGACGGCACGATAACGATCAACGTCGCCGAGGCGGATGACGCCGCGCGCCATGCGATCCGGGAACAATTACAGGAGCGCTATCGCACCGTACTCGGACACTTGCGCCACGAGTCGGGGCATTTCTACTTCAATGTGCTTGCCCGCAACGCGACACTGAAGGAATGCCGGGCACTGTTCGGAGATGAGCGGCAGGACTACGATGCCGCGCTCAAACGACACTACGCGCAAGGAGCACCAACTGACTGGCCGGAGCGCTATGTCAGCGCCTATGCATCAGCCCATCCGGCCGAGGACTTTGCTGAGACCTTTGCCCATGTACTCCATATCGAGGACGCCCTCGAAACTGCCCGGGCCAGCGGATTGGTGAGCGATGCCGCGGAAACAGAGAAGTCCTGGCTGGATGCCTGGATCGGATTGGCGGTCGACCTCAACGAAATGACAAGGAGCCTTGGAGAACCCGACGCCTACCCTTTCGTGTTCACCGACGCCGTGCGGCAGAAACTGGAGTTCGTCAGTCGCCTCGTGAATCAACGAGCTGGACGGGGGGACGCATAGCCGGCAAGTCGGGGAGCCGGTCAAAGGCCTCCTTCAGGCCTTTTTGCCAGGCCCGGCGTAACTCTAGAAGATACCCGTCGTCTTCTTGCAGGATCAGGCGTTTTGAAAACCGGCCGCTGTCCTCCGAGTAGGTCAGCAGTTCGATGGGCGGGCCTACCGACACATTGCTGCGCATGGTCGAATCCATCGATACCAGTGCGCAGCGCGCCGCCACTTCCAGCGGCAAGTCCCGGGTGACGATACGATCCAGAATGGGCTTGCCGTACTTGAGTTCGCCGATTTGCAGATAGGGTGTCTGCACGGTCGCCGAAATGTAATTGCCCTCGGGATAGACCATGTAGATCTGCGGCTGGCGGCCGCCCACCTGGCCGCCGACGATGAAGCTCGCATCGACAGTGAAAGTCTCTTGGTTCGACGATTCCCGCTTGCGCTGTTCGGCACGGCTGAGCGCGCCAACATACTCGGCGGCCTCGGCCAGTTCCGAAAAGCCCTCCAGGCAACGCTCCCCGCCTGCCTCGTTATCGCGCCGGATCTGACGTACAACCGCCTGGGTCGTCGCCAGATTGCCGGCCGTCAGCACGCAGATGGCACGATCCCCCGAGCCCTCGAAAGTGTGCATCTTCGAATAGGTGCTGATCTGGTCGACGCCGGCGTTGGTGCGCGAATCAGAGGCAAGCACAAGGCCCTGGTCGACCTTGATGGCGAGGCAGTAAGTCAAGGATTGGCAGCTCCCGCAGATAAAATCCGGCGCCAATGATACCCGGAACGCGGGGACCAGTGAGGCATTGCCTACTTGTCATCCTGGGGAGCAGGTGGCTTGCCTGAAAGCACCTCGGGATTCACGAAATTGATCCAGCCGGTGAAAATCATCTTCTCGTGGCTTTTCGACACCACGCCGCAATGCATATGGGTCAGGTCGCTGGGCCAGAGTAGAAGCTCGCCCTTGCGGCATTCGGTCACCAGGTCCTGGTGAGGAAACAAAGTGCCGCCATCGGGCGTATCGGTGAGATACAGCATCCACACCAAAGCCCGGTTTGCGTAGTAGAACTGGTCCCGTTCGCAGTGCACCGCCGGATATCCGCCACCCTTCGGGTACCACTGGATATTCGACACTTCCGCAACCCCAAGCGGCCCCATGGCGCTGCCGCCAGCCGAGTAGTAGTACTTGTCGACATATTCATCGACATGCTTAAGAAGTTGTTGAAAAAACGGCTCGAAATAGTGGTAAATGCTCATCGGCACGCTGAGGTCCATCGAATCCTTCATCCCCTTGTCGATTCGATGATCCTTGCCGAGCCGGCCCGGTTGCGCCAGCTTTTGATTCTTCCAATAGAAATTGACGATCCGCTCGCACAGTGTGTCGTCAATTGTGTAGGTTTCAATAAACGTATTCTGGGCCATGACCAGTAATCACGATCACTTTTAAAAGTCTTCGCAGCAGGCATCTTAATGCAGGGGTTGCGTAATGACTAAGCCCGACAAGTCACACGCGCCGGCGATTCCTGGCGATCAGGCTGCCCTTTTAGCCGGCATGGCTTCGAAACGCGACCACTCCGTGACCAAGTTCCGGTTCCTGTACAGCGTTTAAAGTGACCACGCGAGCTTTTGGAATGGAGTTGAACTCACTTGCGGAGGCCAGTGTATAGGCGCCCATCTGTTTGCCGACCACGAGGTCTCCAATTTCCAGTTCGGGAAGCTGCACGTCTTCGGCGATGACGTCGATGCTGTCGCAGGTTGGTCCGGAGATCACGCTGGGCAAGCGATCGGAGGCGTCGCTGAACACGGTCAGCGGATATTGAGCGTGGTCATAGATCTGGCCGCTGTAAGCGCCGTAAACGCCGTCATCCAGGTAGTACCACATGGCTTTTCCACGCTGCGCGCGACCGATCACGGTGTTGACCGAGGTCATCACCGACGCACTGAGCACTCGGCCCGGCTCGGCAATGATGCGGACATGCGCCGGGAGCTGCTCCAGGGCTCCGCGGATCGGCGCGTAGAAGTCACCTTCACAGGCGCCGAAGCCGTAGTCAGCCGGGAATCCGCCGCCGATGTCGAGCACCGACAGCGCGGAAGTTCCGGCCAACGCATTGCCCTCGAACAGTGAACGGCAGGCTGCGATAGCGGCGACGTGCGCGTCCGGTGTCGGAGATTGGGAGCCGACATGAAAGCTCAGGCCGATGACAGGAACGCCGATACGAACGGCTTCGGTCAATAGCCATGGAACAGCGCTCAACTCGCAGCCGAATTTGCGCGATAGGTCGCTGACGACCCCCTGGCCGCGGAATGAAACACGCACCAGCAGTTCAACACGGTCGGCGAATGGTTCAAACTTGGCCAATTCGTCGATGTTGTCGACCACGAAAACCTTGCAGCCAAAATCCAGCGCGTCGCGGATATCCTGCTCGCGTTTGATGGGATGCGTGTGTATCGTGTCGGCGGGATTGGCACCGATGGCGCGCAACATGCTCAGTTCGCCGCTGGTTGCCACGTCGAACGCAGCACCTTCGGCGGCAAGCGCCGCCAGCGCATCCTCGTGCGGCAGGGATTTGATGGCGTAGTACAGCCTGACAGAAGGCAGCGCAGCCTGCAGCGTGCGGTAGTTCTGGCGCAGCGCCTGGCAGTCAAGAACGAGCAAAGGCGAGCCGTGCTTATTGACGAGCGCGCGATACGGGTCCGCATCGGCTAGGCCGGCGACAGTGACCAGGTTGGTGCGATGCCGATTTGAGCAATCTTGGGACATCGAAACAATACTCCCGGCGGACCGCCATGGCCGTTGACGCCTTTTCAGGTGCGCAACGCGTGCTCGGAACCGCTTTCAGGGCCTCCAGGGAGCAGCCTGAGGGCCAAAAAAAGGATGCGCGATTGTATAGGAAACCGGGCGCACTGCAAGCTTTATTTTTGAAAAGTAAATTCGAGGTAAGACAACTTGAGCACCCATTTAAAACACATTGATTTTACGGGAAAAATGGTGATGATCGGTTGTGGCAGTATCGGCCAGGGCGTATTACCCCTGATCCTGCGTCACATTGGAATCAAACCGGAGCAGATTACCGTCATCACAGCCGATGCCCGCGGGCGGGAAGAAGCGGAACGATACGGCATTGCCCATCAAAAAATCACGCTCACCCGGGACAACGTTCGCGAAGTGCTCGAGGGTCGCCTTGGCGCGGGCGATTTCCTCGTCAATGTTTCAGTCGATGTATCCAGCACCGAGCTGGTGCGCCTGTGTCACGAGCGCGGCGCGCTTTACATCGACACCTGCATCGAGCCGTGGCCGGGTGTCTACACCGACACTGGCGCGCCGCCCGCCAAACGCACCAACTACGCCCTGCGCGAGTCGATGCTCTCGCTGCGGGATGAACTCGGCGAAGGCCCGACAGCGGTCGTCGCCCATGGCGCCAACCCCGGTCTGGTCTCACATTTCGTCAAGCAGTCCCTGCTCAATATCGCCGGTGATACCGGCCACGAATCTACCGTTCCAACGGACCAGCAGGGCTGGGCAGCGCTGGCACGCGAACTCGGTATCAGGGCGATTCACATCGCCGAGCGCGACACGCAGGTGGCGAACGTGCCAAAGCGGGTCGGCGAGTTCGTCAACACCTGGTCGATTGACGGCTTCGTCAGTGAAGGCTGCCAGCCAGCCGAGATGGGCTGGGGCACACACGAAAAGACGCTGCCGGCAGATGGTGAAATCGTCGAGACGGGAACCGCCAGGGCTGCCATCCTGCTGCGCCCCGGCGCTTCCGTCCGGGTGCGCACCTGGACACCGAACGAGGGGCCGTTCCACGGCTTCCTGATTACCCATAACGAATCCATTTCGCTGAACGACTACTTCACCGTTCGGGAAGATGGCCGGGCGGTCTATCGCCCCACCGTGCATTACGCCTATCATCCCAGCGACGATGCGGTGTTGTCGGTTCACGAATTCGCCGGCAAGAACTGGAAACTGCAACCGCGGCAGCGGCTGCTGGTGGACGAAATCGACAGCGGAATCGACGAACTCGGCGTTTTGCTGATGGG
>JBFHEJ010000128.1:0-6761 GCA_041584255.1 Lysobacterales bacterium | reverse complement strand
GCGTCACCGTCGACCCCGGCCGCTACTTCCTGTTCGCCGACTCGTGGGCGAACAACAACGGCGGTCAGGAAATGTACTACTCCACCGACGGCGGGGCGACCTGGACGATCCAGGGCACGCTGCCCAACACCTGCTGCGATCCGACGGTCGATTGGAAGTCGGATGGGAGCATCGCCTACGTGGCGGCCCTGAGCGGCAGTATCGGCGTATCGTTCTGGCGGTCCTTCGACGGCGGCCAGACCTGGGTCGATCGTGTCAATCTGACGCCCAGCGGCAGCGACAAGGAATTCATCCATGTCGACCGTTCGCCAACCTCTGCGTTTCAGGACAACATCTACCTGACGTACCACAACGGCAACACGATGCAATTCGCGCGCTCCACCGACAATGGTTCGAGTTGGAGCATCCAGGCATTCCCCGCAGCGCCGTCGGGAATCGGCAGCGACATCACGACCACCAGCAACGGCGATATTTTTTACGTCTACGGCGCCTTCAATACGCAGACCATCGAGCTGCTGAAGTCCACCGACGGGGGAACCACCTTCGGCCCGGCGTTCACCATCACGCCGACGTCGGGCTCATTCGACTGGCCGATTCCGGCGATGGAGAGCCGCCGGGCCTGGATCTACGCGGCCGCCGACTCGGACCGCTCCGGCGGGCCGTTCGACGGCAGCGTTTACGTCGCCTTCACCGATACGACCGCTCCGGAATCCAGTATTCCGGTCAACAATCACACCATCATCGAAGTCTGGTATTCGCGCGATGGCGGCGCCACCTGGAACGTGTCCAACCCGCATTCGATGGCCGACACCAACGACGTCGACCGTTTCAACCAATGGATCAAGGTCGACGAAGTCGGCAACGTTCACGTGGTGTTCTATGACACGCGGCATTCGGTCGATCGCACCGGCGTCGACCTGTACTACAACGTCTCGGTCGACGGTGGTGTCACCTGGCCCGCGCCCCAGCGCGTGACCTCGGCCACCTCGGCGAACCTGACCGATGGCCAGGAGTGGGGCGACTACAACGGCATATCGGTGTTGTTCGACCAGATGCTGTCGACCTGGACGGACAACCGGGACGGCCCGCCCAACGCGAAGGACGCGTACGTTGCGGGAATGGACAACGAAGTCGCGCAGCCGACGTTCTTCCTCGCCGGCGACAACCTCGAACAACAAGTCTGCAAGCCGGGTGACCTGCTGGACATCAATCTCGATGTCAGTGTCATCCTCGGCTTCAGTGACCCGGTTACGCTCTCAACGCTGGGCGAGCCCAGCGGATTCAGCACCAGCTTTACGCCCAATCCGGTCAATCCACCCGGTGCATCGCTGGTGGAAACCTCGGTCGGTGCAGGCGCGCCGCTTGGGCAGCAGCAGTACAGCATCGAGGGCACTGACGGCAGCGTGACTCGATCGTTGGATCTCACGGTCGACGTATTCGATTCGCCACCGGGCACGACCACCCTGACGTCGCCGCCTGACGGGGCAATGAACCTGTCCCCGACCCCGACGCTGGAATGGATGGCGCTGCCGCAGGGCGGCACGTACACCGTCGAGGTCGACGACGACCCGGCGTTCGGTTCGATCGATTTCACCACCATGACAACGGCCAGCTCGGTGATGGTCGACGTTCCGCTGGACACTTCGGAAACGTATTACTGGCGTGTGAGTGCGGCCAACGCCTGTGCCGCTGGCGCGCCCAGTCAGGTGTTTTCGTTCTCGGTCCAGGCCGCTCCTGGAGATTGCGACCCCGGAACCGAGGCCGTCAACTACTTCGATGACGACATGGAGGGAGGCGAAAACGGCTGGACCCACATGCCGCTTCTGCCGCCACCGGACAATGCCGATACCTGGGCACTGACGAACGCCGACTTCAACAGCCCCACCATGTCGTGGAAAGCCGATGACATCCCGGATGTCGGCGATCAGGCTCTCGTTTCGCCGCCCGTGGTCGTGCCGAATGGTGTCAGCACCCTGACCCTGCAGTTTTACACCCGCTTCGATCTCGAGGAGAACGGCGCCAACTGCTACGACGGCGGTATTCTCGAATACTCGATGAACGGCGGCTCGAGCTGGACCCAGGTGGACAACGGCATGCTCGACACCCTCCAGTACACCGGCACAGTCAGCAGTTGTTGCGACAATCCGCTGCAGGGTTTGCAAGCGTGGTGCAACGTTCAGGACTGGACTCGGGCGGTGGTAAATTTGTCGGGCCTTGAAGGCCAAACCCTCAACTTCCGCTTCCGGCTGGGTACGGACTTTACGGTTGCAGCCGGGCCCTGGCATGTCGACGACTTCACCGTTCAGAGCTGCGAAGTCATGAGCGGGGGGGCGTTGCTGGATGACGGCTTCGAGGATCTGTGACGGGGCTAAATTGCTGAATATGCTTGGCGAATCCGGTATTTAGGGGTAGAATCCCGAAGCACGGTTAGCTAGGGTCCTGTGTTGAATAGGAAATTGTCGGAAATCCCGGCATTTTTTAGCTTGACTTTGCCGCTTGCCTAGGTATGGTAGCGGCCTGCCGCGAACCCGGCAGCGAATTAGAACACCTGAAATCGCTTGGCAATACGGGTTTGCAAGAGAGAAAACTGAGTCGTTTGGAGCCCTTGGAGCTTCGGAACATCGTCAAAGGAATGAGCTGTTGATTCCCGACTCGAAAAACAAATTAGTTCTGTCGGATCATCGGATCAGCCGCAAATCGGGGGTTTGGGCTTTACCCCTGCGGAATGGTTTGGCGATCTGAATTCGCGCTTTAGGTAACAAAAAATGATTAAGAGAATTTTACTAACACTTATGCTGGTCCTGGCCGGCGTCGTCACAGCCTCTGCCCAGGAGTACCAGTACATCGGTGTTCAGGGCAGCTGGTGGAACGTCAATTTCGCGGGTGAAGGCTTTGCCATTGAAGAATATGGCGATGGCTTCATGATTGCTTATTGGTACACGTACGACGAAGACGGCCAGCAGATGTGGTTACTGGGAACCGGTGAGCGCGAAGGCAACACCGTTGTTCTCGACATGGTGCGCACCTCGGGTGGCAGCATGGCCGACATGGGCAATCCCGAAAATGTCACCGAAGAACCGTGGGGCACGGTGACTCTGGAGATCGAGGACTGCTCCCACATCAACATGAGCTTTGAGTCCCTGAGCGGACTGTCGGGCGCATATTCGCTCCTGCGCCTGCTGAGGGCTCCGCTCGCTGCCGGCTCCTGCAATGCCATTGAGGTCGAGGCGCCTGAGCCGCCGGAGACCGACCCGCCGGTGGAAGATCCGCCGCCGGAACCGCCAGAAGCGCCGCCGGTTACGCTCCGCCTGCAAAAACGGGTGGGTGTCAGTGACTGGCAGGACGTCGACATTCCGTTCACCGGCTTGGCGGTTATCCACAAGAGCTATTCCGGTAACCCGCCGCGGATTTCACTGTTCAATTTCCGCCTCATCGCCGAGGGAGGCGAAGTGACTTTCGGAAATGTCACTGCATCAGAACCCACGGGCATCAGCGAGCCCTCGGTCGAGGGCATTTCGCCGGGCATGAGTTTCCCCGAGGGCAGCATCATCAACTTCTCGCTCGAATCCAACACGACCGGAGGGGTGCGGGTGTATCCGTTTTACAACGTCTGGGTCGAGGGATACGGAGAAATCGTCAATCTGACCGTGCGACTCTCGACACAGTCACACTGATTGGATCGATTCGCTGAGGCGAACAAAAGGGCCCCATCGGGGCCCTTTTTGTTTGCGCCGGATTTCCTGCCGAACGGCAACTATTTGCGGAAGTCCTATACTTGGTAGACAGATCAACGGGAGGCAATATGTCGGCTGTTCGCTCTCAAAAAGGTGCTGCGGTCTGGTGGATCCTTGTGCTGGCGATCATCCTGGCCGGCGCGGCTTACTACTGGTTTTTCCTCAGGAGCGAGGCGCCTGAAGAGGCCGCCATCCAGCCACCAACGGTCAGTCCGCCGCCCGTGGCGGTGACGCCCCGGCCCGAGCCGGAACGAGCGGCGGAAGACACCCTGCCCCAGCGCACGATCGAAGAGCAGCCTGCGGAGGCCGAAGCCCCACTTCCTGATCTCGCCGACAGCGACACCGCGGCCATGGCGACGGCCCAATTGATCTTTGGCGAAACCCCGGCTCGCGAGTATTTTGTCCCCGAAGGCATGATTTCCAAGCTGGTGGCCGCGATCGATGCGCTGACGCTGGAGGAGATTCCGAAAAACATCGTGCCGCTGCAAAGCCCCGAAGGAGAATTCGAAGCCGAATCCGCCGGAGAGACCGAACAGATCAACCCTGAAACCGGGCTGCCGGAACGCCTGTACGTTCTGGACCCGGGAAATTTTCAGCGATACACCGCCCAGGTCGAGGTCTTCGAGGCAGCGGACACTAAAGTCCTCGTTGAACAGTACCAGCACTACTATCCGCTGCTCAGCCAGTCCTACCAGGAACTGCGTCCTGACGGCGATTTCAGCCAGCGGCTGGTCGAAGTGATCGATCATTTGCTGGCGGCACCCGAGCCTGCAGCTCCAGTGCGCCTGGTGAAGCCTGAGGCGACTTACGAGTTCGCCGACCCGCAGCTCGAGGCGCTTTCGGCTGGGCAGAAACTGCTCATCCGGATGGGCCCGTCGAACGCCGCCCGGGTCAAGGCCAAGCTAAGCGAGATCAGGGAAGCCTTGCTTCAGACCCAGCGTGAATAGTCCCGGCGTGCGCTGATGACGCTGTGGGGCTTGGCGGACATCAGCAGCTTGAAATCTTCTCCGCGAATATGCACCAGGTGCTCGTGATCGCCGGCCTCGATATAGATGTCTGACGCGTGCCTCAACTGCTCATCCCAGATCACCTCAATGCCGTAGGCGTCGCTCAGCGCAGGCACCGCGCCGACGTCACAGTCCGCAAACAGAGTGACCAGTTCGCTTTCATCAGCGAATTCGAGCTGCCGACCCAATTCCTCGTTGACCCAGTCCATTTCAATTCTATTGTTTGAAGGCAACACTCCGACGATGTAGCCTTGCTCGTCCTCCAGCACGACGGCCTTGGCCATCTGGTGGAGCGGGATGTGGGCGGAGCGCGCCGAATCCTCCGAAGATTCCGTGTGCGCGTGGGCAACGAGGCTGTACTCGACATTGTTGCGGTCGAGATATTCCTTGAGTTTTTGGGAGATGGCCATGGTGGTTGACTCCTGCGGACGTCCACTTGGCGCGTCCGGTGCTGATCTGGATCGCTACCCTAAGCATAGACCACGAACAGAAAATTTCATGGCCTAAAATAGCAGTCCGGTCCGGACTTCGCGGGCCGCATGAAAGACGAAGAGGTGTCCCTTGAAAGTAGTGTTGTTTTTCCTGGTTGTGGCGTTGGCGGCGCCAGTCTACGCACAAAAGGCAAGAGAAGATTCGCCGGAACGCGCAGCGTCGCGAATGGCCTCACTGGCGACCCTCTATTACAAGAACAGGCTCAGCCACGAACCCGAGCAGGCCTACTTCGCCGGGATCGAGCTGGATCGTCACGACGGCATGCTGGACAACTCCCCCCGTTCGCTCAGCCGGTTCCAGAGTTACGAGGGCTGGATGCTGCTGGAAATTCGCAGGTTCAATCCGGAGTTGCTCATCGGTACCGTGCAGTGGATTACCTGGGCTTACATGATGGAGGAGCTGGTCTCGCGTTCGCGGCTGCAGGTGTGCAGCCACCACCTGTGGAACGTCAACCAGATGGGCGGCTGGCAAACACGCTATCCGTTGCTGGCCGAGATGCAGCCGGTTGGCACCAAGACGCTGCGTGACCAGGCGCTGATCCGCTGGCGAAAATTTCCCAATTTCATTGACCAGGAAATCGCCAACCTGGAGGTCGGCCTTCGGCGCGGTTATTCCGCACCCCGGTCGGTGGTGCGCCGGGTCATCGAACAGGTAGAAGGCCTGCTCGCCGTGCCCATCGGCGAATCGCAGCTGACTTCACCCGCGAGGCGGGCCGAAGAAGAGGAATTTGCCGCCATATTCACGGCCCTGGTTACCGATGAAATCCTTCCTGCGTACACACGCTATCGGGAATTCCTGAAAGAAACCTATCTTCCCAATGCCAGGGAGGGGCTGTCGGTTTTGGAAAACCCCAAGGGCCGTGAGTGCTACGAAGCCTCGTTGCGCGCCTACACCACGCTGGAGCGCAGCCCGGAAGACGTGTTCGAGCTGGGCCAACAAACTGTCGCGGCCAACCGCGAGCAGGTCGAGGCCAAGGGCTCTGCGACGTACGGCCTGGACAGCTTCCCGGCGATTATCGAACACATCCAGGCCGATTCCAGTGACCGTTTTGGCAGCAGGGAAGAACTGCTCGATTTTGCACAATCCACGGTGGCGCGCGCTGAGCAGGCAATGCCGCAATGGTTCGGCACCGTGCCGAAACAGCCGGCGGTCGTGGAGCCCTACCCGCAATACCAGGAGGGCACGGGGATGTCGGCGCGTTATGAGCCGGGTAATTCCGAACGGCCCGGAAAGTACCGTATTCCGCTGTACCAGCCCGAGGAACAAAGCCGGGGTCGCGTCGAAACCACGGCATTCCACGAAGTCTGGCCCGGCCATCATTTGCAGTTCTCACTCGCCCAGAGCATCCAGGGACTGAACGAGATCACCCGGATTGTGTGGTTTTCCGGCATGGGTGAGGGCTGGGGGCGCTACTCGGAGGGCCTGGCGGAGGAGGCCGGACTCTACACCACCGTGTCGGGACCAATCCTGCGCCTGGCCTGGCCGGCTCGCGGCATGGTGGTCGACCCGGGCATCCATATCTTTGGCT
>JBFHEJ010000127.1:0-6776 GCA_041584255.1 Lysobacterales bacterium | reverse complement strand
CGGCCGCCGGCCAGGTTGTCGGTCTTGCGGACCGCGCCGATACGCTGGTTGTGTGCTTCGCCGCGGGGCTCGCCCCAAGCGGCAACAAGGACCCGTTTGCGCTTCGGCGTGCGGCACTGGGGCTGGTGCGCATTCTGTCAGAGGCGAATCTTGGGCTGTATCTTGAAGACCTGCTTGCATGGGCCGGCGAGGGTAGTCCCGCCTCGCTGGAAGTCGACCGGGCCATCCTCGCCGAGGTGGCTGAGTTTGTGCTCCAGCGCGCCCGGGGCCACTACCGCGAGCGCGGTTACGGAACCGAGCTGGTCAATGCCGCGCTGGCCGCCCCCTGGACGCATTTCCCCGATCTCGAGGCGCGCCTCGCGGCACTGGAGTCCTTTATGGGCCGTCCCGAGGCTGCGAGCCTGGCGACTGCCAACAAGCGCATTGGCAACATTCTGCGCAAGGCCGGCGAGGACGTCACGGACGAGGTTCAGGAGCGTTCTCTGATTTTAGAAGAAGAAAGGCTGCTTTTCGGTGCAATTAGAGACATTTCAAAGCAAGTCGAGCCGCTCTTGGCACGCTCTGACTATGCGGCCAGCCTGGAAGCGCTCGCCGGGCTCAAGGAGCCGGTCGATGCTTTCTTCGACACGGTACTGGTGATGGATGAGGACGCGGAGCTGCGCCGCAACCGCCTGGCATTGCTGGATCGTCTCAAGTCACTGTTTGACGGCATTGCCGATCTCTCCATACTGGGCTGAGCATGACGACACAAGCCTTACTGCTGGTCAGTCGCAAGGACATCCTCGAGGTCGGCGGGGGTCCGCAGCAAAAAGAGTTGTTTCGACTGCTGGCGTGGCTGACGCGACACGGTTTTCACTTGCTGGCCACGGCACCCATGCCGGACCACGGAAATTCGCGCGAAAGCTGGCTAAAAGGTGGTGGCGACGCGTCCCTGGTCGGCCCGGAAAGCATTCGCAGCCGTATCAACGAAGCCGGGGGCACGCTCGACGGCGTGTACTACGTGCCGCGATCGCTCCTGATGCAACACCGCAATCGCGTCAGTTCGCTGCGCGACATGATGCAGCGCTACTCGGTCGACCCTTCGGCAACTTACCTTTTCAGTTCCAGCCGTAAGTGGGTCGAAGCCGCTCAGGGTCTAGATATCCGGGCCGCCTGCCTGGACGACTCCACGCAGTTGATCGCAAGGCTCGCCGAACTCAGGAAGTCAGCAGAAGGCTGAAACGTGAGCGCGCCTAAACGTCGAGATTACTGACGTCCAGCGCGTTGCGCTCGATAAAGTGGCGCCTGGGCTCGACTTCGTCGCCCATCAGGGTAGTGAAGATTTCATCCGCCGCCACGGCGTCCTCGATGGTGACCTGCAGCAGCCGACGCGACTCAGGATTCACGGTGGTATCCCAAAGCTGATCCGGGTTCATTTCACCCAGGCCCTTAAAGCGTTGGATGCTACGGCCCTTGCGGCTTTCCGCCATCAGCCAGTCGAAAACCTCTCGGAACGAACGGACCTCGGATTCCGATCCGGCCCGACGTACCGTCGCGCCCTCCTGGATCAGGCCATGCAACGTGTCAGCCAGCCGGCCGATCAGGCGATAGTCGGGACCGAGGAAAAACTCGGTTCCCACGCGCTTTTCCTGGCGTACGCCGTGAACGTATTTGCGGATCAATACGTCATGACCCTCCTCGCCTTTCACAACCTCGAGCTCAAAGCGCACGCTCTCGCCATTGCGCCCGTTCATGCGCTCGGCAATCCCTGCGGCCCATTGTCCGACCTTGCCTTCGTCCCAGTCCGCAGAAAACCTTTAAGAATCAATAAGTTCTTCCAAAAACAGGGGGTCATGGCGCTGCGCGAGCCTGAGGTTGGCCTGGCTCACGGCCATGAAGTCGCGCATCAGTTGTTCCAGCGCTTCGCCCTTAAGCGCTGG
Organism: Lysobacterales bacterium; assembly: GCA_041584255.1. Lineage (GTDB taxonomy): Bacteria > Pseudomonadota > Gammaproteobacteria > Xanthomonadales > SZUA-36 > JAUIBE01. The sequence continues at coordinate 4,857 of JBFHEJ010000127.1, read as the reverse complement.
GGAATCGGGGTGGAACTGCAGTTCCGCGCCATCGAGGGCGCGCGCCAGGAGGTAATCGTTCAGTTCCGTGTCGTCTTTCAGGTACTGCTCCTGCTTGCCCTGTTTAACCTTGTATAGCGGTGGCTGGCCGATGTAAATGTGCCCGCGCTCGATCAATTGAGGCATCTGTCGGTAGAAAAAGGTGAGCAACAGGGTGCGGATGTGGGAGCCGTCGACATCCGCGTCCGTCATGATGATGATGCGGTGGTAGCGCAGCTTGTCAGGATCGAATTCGTCCTTGCCGATGCCGCAGCCCAGCGCAGTAATGAGCGTACCGACTTCAGCAGAAGACAGCATCTTGTCGAAGCGGGCCTTTTCGACATTGAGGATTTTGCCCTTGAGAGGAAGGATCGCCTGGTATTTACGGTTGCGCCCCTGCTTTGCAGAGCCGCCGGCAGAATCGCCCTCCACCAGAAACAGCTCCGACAGTGCCGGGTCCTTCTCCTGGCAGTCGGCGAGCTTTCCCGGCAACCCAGCAATGTCCAAAACGCCCTTTCGCCGGGTCATTTCCCTTGCCTTTCTTGCCGCCTCGCGCGCCCTGGCTGCTTCCACGACCTTGGCCGTGATGGTTTTGGCCTCAGCCGGGTTTTCCATGAGGAAATCACGCAGATGGCCGCCGACCAGGGATTCGACCGCCGGCTTGACCTCTGAAGAAACCAGTTTGTCTTTGGTCTGCGAGGAGAACTTGGGATCGGGCACCTTGACCGACAACACCGCGATCAAGCCCTCACGGGCGTCGTCGCCGGTGGTCGCCACCTTACTCTTCTTGGCCGCGCCGGTTTCCTCGATGTAATTATTAATCGTGCGAGTCAGGGCCGCGCGAAAACCAGCCAGGTGGGTGCCGCCGTCCTTCTGCGGGATGTTATTGGTAAAGCAGAACACCGTTTCCTGGTAGGCATCGGTCCACTGCATGGCGACCTCCACCTGGATACGGTCGGTTTCCGCTGAAATATAGAACACACTGGGGTGCAGCGGATTCTTGTTGCGTCCGAGATGCTCCACGAATGACCTGATTCCACCCTTGTATTCGAAAACATCCGATTTGCCCGTGCGCAGGTCGATGAGCTCAATTCGCACGCCCGAGTTCAAAAAACTCAGCTCCCTCAGGCGCTTGGCGAGGATGTCGTAATGGAAAACAACGTTATTGAACACCTCGTGGCTGGGGCGGAACGAGATCCGCGTGCCGGTCTCTTCGCTCTCGCCAGTGGCTTGCAAGGGCGCCTCAGGCACGCCCATGTGATAAATCTGGCGCCACACCTGGCCTTCCCGCTTGATGCGCAGCTGCAATTCCTCGGAAAGCGCGTTGACCACCGAAACGCCAACCCCGTGCAAACCGCCCGAAACCTTGTACGAGTTGTCGTCGAACTTTCCGCCGGCATGCAGCACGGTCATGATGACCTCCGCGGCCGATCGGCCTTCCTCCTCGTGCAGATCGACCGGAATACCGCGGCCATTGTCCTCGATACTCATTTCATCGTCGGCATGAATCGTGACCGTGATCGCGTCGCAATGCCCTGCCAGGGCTTCGTCGATGGAATTGTCCACCACCTCAAACACCATATGATGCAAGCCGGTGCCGTCATCGGTGTCGCCGATGTACATTCCGGGGCGTTTCCGGACCGCGTCCAGACCCTTCAGGACCTTGATGTTTTTCGCGTCGTACTTCTTGATATCTGTCATGAATTGCTTTGCCGTTGGCGCATTGGCAGCGCCGTATTCAAGGCACTGATTTGCTGAGTGTAATCACTGGGGTGGCTGGGCGGGCGCCGGGCTCTGACCAGCCTGAGGATTATACCATTTTACGGACGCGGCCGTGTTCCACGTGGAACCTCGAGTGCGCCGTTCCGGGGTCGATCTCCTCGACACCGGTGACCCACATTTGTGCACCCAGGCTGAGGCCCACGCCGAGCGCGGCGTCAAAATGTTGCCGGTCGAATTCAGAGGCAAGGTCGTCCAGCAGGATGACCGGCGTCCGGCCGGTTTCACACTGGCGGCGCGCCTGAGCCAGAACCAGGGCGGTCGCGAGAATTTTCTGCTCGCCGCGGGATACCGTGTCGCGTACGGCATGGCCGTGGATCTTGATGGACAGGTCGGCCCGGTGTGGACCCACCTGCGTGCTTCCCCGCTCCATCTCCCGCTCGCGGCTGTCAGCAAACGCCTGGGCCAGGCTTTCACCTTTCCATCCTCTGCGAAAGTTCGCGGACACCGGCCCAAGGCCGGGACTGAGCTGTGAGATGAGTGCCTCGAAGTGTTTCGCCAACTCGCCAACATAGGCTTCACGCATCACGGTCATCGCTTCTCCCGACTCCGCCATCACAGACTCAAGACCGGGCAACGCCGCTCGCTGGCTCGCCCGCAGGGCTGCATTGCGCTGCTTGAGGGCGCGCGCAAACCTGCGCCACACAGCCAGATAGTTTGGTTCCACGTGGAACACGCCCCAATCAATGTACCTGCGGCGAACTTCGGGCGAGCCACTGACCAGCGCATGACTGTCCGGCTCCATCACGACAACGGCGAGGCTTTTCGCGAGGTCACTGATCTGCTGGAGGTCCTGGCCGTTGAGACGCGCTTGCCAATGCCTGGGTCCGCGCTCGATGCCAATCCTGGTCGACGAGACCACCTCGTCATCACCAACATTGTCCGGCTGGAGCTCGGCGAATACGCTGAGCGTCGGCTTTACCGGCCCGATGAGCTGCGCGATCTTATTGCCTCGAAAAGACCGTCCCCTTGAAAGCAACACAATGGCTTCAAGCAGGCTGGTTTTTCCGGCGCCATTGGCCCCGTATACCGTATTCAGCGCTGCATGAGCGGCCACCTCAACCTGCGCCAGATTGCGCAGGTTAACAACCTCTAACTTATTGATTTTCAATGCTTTAATCGGGCAACGCGGCGCCCGAGCCGCGCCTCGAATCAGGTCGCAATTCGGGGGCTAAAGCTTTAACGGCATCACGACGTGACGATCCGCGCTTTCGTCGACCCCGCTGATCAGACAACTGCTGTTGGCGTCGCGCAGCGCCATGGTGACGTCTTCGTTCTGAAGGGCGGAAAGCGCATCCAGAAGATAAGTTACGTTGAATCCCACCGCCATGGACTCGAAGTTCATCTCAGCCTCGAGTTCCTCAACCGCCTCCTCGTGCTGCGGATTATGGGCGATGATCTTGATGGCGTTCCCGGCCGCTTCCAGGCGCACACCCCGATACTTTTCGTTCGACAGGATGGCTGCGCGCTGCAGTGCGTCGATCAACGCCTCGCGGTTGACCCTGATTTCCCGATCGGTCCCGACCGGAATCACCGCCTCGTAGTCAGGAAAACGACCATCGATCAGCTTGGAGGTCAGAACCGTGCTTGCTCTCACCAGCCTCACGTGATTCTTGCCGAGGGCGAGCTCGACCTCGTCTTCGCTGTCGCTGAGCATTCGCGAAAGCTCCAGCACGCCCTTGCGTGGCACGATGAGTTGTCGCTCCTTGGATACCGAGACCTCTCCGCCATGGTCGCAAATCGCCAGACGATGACCATCGGTGGCAACCGTGCGCAGCCGACCGCCACGAAACTCAAACAGCAGGCCGTTCAGATAGTAGCGCACATCCTGGTTAGCCATGGCGAACGACGTCTTGTCGAGCAGGCTCTTGAGTTCAATTTCTTGAATTTTAACGCTTTCCAGGGTTTCCACCTGGTCGGTGGCGGGGAACTCGGTGGCCGGAAGCGTCGCTAGCGTAAACCGGCTTCGACCTGAAGAGACCGTAGCCTTCTCGCCGTCAACAGAGACGCCGATGGTTACGCTGTCAGGCAGCGCGCGAACGATGTCCAACAGCTTTCTGGCCGGGAGGGTAATTTCACCTTCGCTCTTCACCGAAGCTTTCGCCGCTGCGATGAGCTCCACTTCCATGTCCGTACCCGTGACTGTCACTTCGTCACCACGCACCGATATCAGGAAATTGGCCAACACGGGCAAGGTCTGCTTACGTTCGACCACACCCACGACCTGGCTGAGGGGCTGAAGGAATACTTCGCGCTGAATGTCGAATTTCATGAAGGCCTTCCCTTAATCATTGGTATTTATATTTATAAAACTGTAATAGTAGTAAGCACTGTGGGTTAGTGAGTGATCGAGTTTTTATCAATCTATTCAGAAGATTAGGCGATCCTCAAGCGTTTATAAGCCGGCCCGTATGCTGTTGACGAATTGTGGATAAAACCGATTCGCCCGGTTGTCCTTTGCTTATCCACAAGCAATTAACCGCTTCCGCACCGTTTGTTCCTCAGGCCGTCAGCATGCGCAGCAGTTTCGCTTTGTCTTCACGAATGCGGCCATCGGTGTCACACAGTTCGGCGATTTTACGACAGGCATGCAGCACCGTGGTGTGGTCGCGCCCACCAAAGGCGTCGCCAATCTCGGGCAGACTGTGTTCGGTCAGCTCTTTACTCAGCGCCATCGCCATCTGGCGCGGTCGGGCGATGTTGCGCGAGCGGCGCCTGGAAAGCAGGTCGGAGACCCGGATCTTGTAATACTCGGCCACGGTCTTCTGGGTGTTCTCGATCGTAATCATCCGCTCGTGGACCATGAGCAGATCACGCAGCACCTCGCGCGCAAACGCCTCCGTAATCGATCGGCCCGTGAACCTCGAGTTGGCAATCAGGGTATTCAGAGCGCCTTCGAGGTCACGGACGTTTGACTGCATGCGGCGGGCAATCAGGAAGGCAACCGACTCGTCGAGGGTGATATCGCGTTCCTGGGCCTTATTGAGCAAAATCGCCACCCGGGTTTCAAAATCCGGCGGTTCAATTGCAACGGTCAGGCCCCAGCCGAAGCGCGAGCGG
>JBFHEJ010000126.1:0-6796 GCA_041584255.1 Lysobacterales bacterium | reverse complement strand
CCCGCAACCAGAAGCTAACGGCCCGGGGCATCCGGCAAAAATTTGGCGTTGATCCGCATCAGATTGCCGACTTCCTTGCCCTCACGGGCGATTCCGTCGACAACATCCCCGGCATACCGGGCGTGGGGCCGAAATCAGCCACTGCCCTGCTGGACCACTTCGGAACGCTGGACGCAATTTTTGAACGGCTGGCGGAAGTCGAGCACCTGCGCATTCGTGGTGCGAAGTCACTCATGAATAAACTGCGCGAGCACCAAGCGGCTGCCGAACTGGCGCGGCAACTTACGGTGATCCACACGGAAGTTCCGTGCGCATTGGAAGCGCCCGAAATTGAACGCAGGATCACGGACGAAGATCGACTCAACGCCTTGTTTGACGAACTGGCGTTCGGGCCCATGCTGCGTCAGCGTGCCCTGCGGGCCTGACAATTGAGTGAGATCGGGCTTCCCGCCCAATTCTTCAGGGCATCAATGCTTCAGTTCTGGTTCTGCCGGTCGTGCTCTCGAACGCGGCTGATGGTTTCGTCCTCGAATTTGCGCATATCCGGCGCGACGATGGTGTTGCCGGCATCGAGCGCGGTGCGCAGGACCATGACTGCCGAGCCAGGCGCATCTGCCGCATCCAGGCCGGAATCGGCGAGATAGTAAATCGAATCGTCCCTGATCGTGCCCCTGGACGGTCTTTCGAACCACTCCAGCGCGATGGCCATCGGCCGGACTTCTTCGACCGTGCCTCCTGACGCGTCAAGCTTCAGGGCAACGACTCGCTGCGGCTTGATCCCGGACTGGATGATAATCAGCTCGCTGCCGGCGTGAAAGATCGCTTCGATGCCGCCCAGGTTGAGGGTTTCCGGACCTCCCAGCATTGCCGCTTTCTCATTTTCCGGGTCGATGACCAGCACGCCCTTGTCCCAGTCAGCCAGGTAGACGCGGGAACTGTCTGCCGAAATTGCGATGTCGCTGAAGCCGTTCAATTCCTTGTCCGCCACGAATGGCGATATGTGATCGAGGCCGAGTTTTCTGCGGTACAGAGTGGCTGACTTGCGGTCTGCCACGTAGACATCGCCATTCGTATCGAGCGCAATGGCTCCCAGTTCATGAGGGCCATCGTCAGATTCGACGATGTACCGCCCCAGCACCTCCAGGGTGTCCAACTGAAATTCGAACAAGCCGGACTTGCCGGCGTTGTCATTGCTGAGGCCTTCGAACTGCGGGATCGCAGCGCTCGAAACCCACAGCAGGTTGCGGGCCGGATCCACTTCGAGATCCATGATGGCCCACATGCCGTTATCGTCATTGGCCTCGAGCAGGCGTGTCACCGAACCATCCTCGCTCACCGCCAGCACAGCCCCCGATCCCGCCGTGCCGACGAGGAATCGTTCGCGATTCGGATCCCAGGTGATCGCGGTCGGCAGGGGAAACTCAGGCCCGATCCCAAAGGCAGGTTCGGCCTCTCCTGCCGGCTCACCCGCCCGGATCAGCAAGTCGTTGAGGTAGTCGTAGACTTCGGTGCCGCCGAGCGCAGCGGTCTCCTGGTGTTGATCGAAATCGTAGGTCAGGCCTTGCTGCTGCATCTTGAGCATGTAGTGGTAAGCCGAGGTCGGCTTCTCCATCATGGCGTAGGCCCGGACCATGTTGACGAAGTGTTCCGGCACGTAAGGCTGCTGGCGCCGCAACAAAATCGTGGTTTGAAGGAGGCGCAGGCCGTTGCCGTCGGCAATGGCCTGCTGGGCCATGTCCTGCAGGCCGGGTACGTCCTTGGGAAAGCGCCCGGTGGACTTGCGGGGCGTTTCAGCCTGGGCGCCCGTATCAGGTTCCTGCGCCAGGGGAGTGGCGATCCACAAAAGGGCCAGCAATGACAGTGCAGTTGCGATCATTTTTGATTTCATGATGTGGTAACTGTTTCGGGATGGAGCTTGGAGGCTTACCGGCCATATAGGTTCAACTTCCGGCGAATGCAACGCTACAATCCCTTTCCATGGATGATGAACCCAGCGGTGGAAACGACCTTACCGTTCACGCCAGCGGCCGCTACCTGCGCCTTCTCGAGCGTGACAACTGGGAGTACGCCAGTCGCGCAAATGCCAGCGGCGTCGCCGTGCTGGTGCCGGTAACGGATGATGGACACCTGATCCTGGTCGAACAATACCGCATCCCCGTACAGTCGAAGGTGATTGAACTGCCGGCCGGCCTGGTGGGCGACGTCGATGACCGAGATGAATCCCTGGTGACTGCCGCCAACCGCGAGCTGGTTGAAGAAACCGGCTACCAGGCGGGGCGCTGGAGACTTTTGCTCGAATGCCCCGTGACATCGGGCATGAGCGACGAGATCGTCTCATTTCTGGAGGCGCGAGACCTGAGGAAGGTCGGCCCGGGGGGTGGCGACGTAAGTGAAGACATCAAGGTCCACACCGTCGCCCTGATCGAAGTGGACGACTGGCTCAGGGACCGCCATGCAGACGGCATGCTGATCGATCCGAAGATTTACACTGCCCTTTACTGGCTGAAATTTCCGGGGTCGGCCCCATGTGCGGAAGAGCAATGATGAAATTCAGCATCTCCGTTGTCGGTATTTTCCTGCTTGGAGTATTTTCCATGAACAGCCCTGTCAATGCGGCCGGCGAATCGCCCATCGCCATCGTGATCCACGGTGGCGCCGGCACCATCAACCGCGAAGAGCTCGACGCCGAAAAGGAAGCAGCCATTCGCGCCACCCTCGAGGATTCCGTGGGGGCGGGCCGTGCCATTCTCGAGGAGGGAGGCACCAGCCTCGATGCCGTGATGACGGCTGTCGTAATCCTGGAGGACTCACCATTGTTCAACGCCGGCCGGGGTGCGGTCTACAACTCGGTGGGCGGCCATGAGCTCGACGCTTCGCTGATGGAGGGCGCAGGCCGGGAGGCAGGGGCGGTTGCCGCCGTTAAGGGCGTGCGCAATCCGATCCTGCTGGCGCACAAGGTGATGACCGAATCACCGCACGTCATGCTGATCGGTGACGGTGCCGAAGAGTTCGCCCGCCTGCACGGCATCGTGTTCGAAGACCCTGCCTGGTTCGACACCGAATTCCGCCGCCAGCAATGGGAGCGCGTGCGTGAACAGGACCCGTCGGCCCATGCCGTTTCCGAATCGACCGATCAATGGTTTTCGACCGTTGGCGCCGTGGCGCTCGACCGCCATGGAAACCTCGCTGCCGCCACATCCACCGGCGGCACCACCAACAAGCGCTGGGGCCGGGTGGGAGATTCGCCCATCATCGGTGCAGGCACTTATGCCGACAACCGTTCATGCGCGGTTAGCGCTACGGGTGCAGGGGAATACTTTATTCGCGCAACCGTCGCCCGCGACATCTGTGCCCGCATGCAATTCCAGGACAAGTCTCTGGCGCAGGCCACGCGGGACCTGATCCACGGAGAGCTGACGGAAATGGGCGGTGACGGCGGTATCATCGCGATCGACCCTGCCGGCAACATCGTGATGGACTTCAATACCGCCGGCATGTACCGGGCGGCCATCGATTCTTCAGGGGCGCTGACCGTCCGGATCTACGGCGACGACTGAGTCCTGAAGTAGGGCGCAAGGTTCTGCCACAACCGCAATGTGGCATTGGCGCGGTTGAGGGTGTAAACGTGCAGCCCCGGGGCGCCATGGTCCAGCAACCGTTCGCACAGTCGGCTAACGACCTCCAGCCCGAATTCACGAATCGCCGCCCCGTCGTCGCCATAGCTTTCCAGCCGGCGGCGGATCCAGCGTGGAATCTCGGCGCCGCAAATCTCCGAAAACCGTGCCAGTTGCCTGTAGTTGGTGATCGGCATGATTCCGGGTGTAATCGGAATGTCGATACCCAAGCGCGCGACTTCGTCAACGAAGCGGAAGTAGCTCTCGACATTGAAGAAATACTGCGTGGTGGCGCCATTGGCTCCGGCCTCGACTTTCTGGCGAAAGTATCTCAGCTCAGATTCCACCGATGGGGATTCGGGATGCAATTCCGGATAGCAGGCCACTTCGATGTGAAAGGTCGACCCAAACTCCGAACGAATCCACGCCACCAGTTCATTGGCATGGCGAAATGGACGGGCGCCATCGTCTCCCTCGGGCCGATCGCCGCGCAGGACCACCAGTCTGTCGACCCCTCGGTCGAGGTACTTGTCGAGCAGTGACCGAATGCGCTCGCGTGAGGGCGCCATACAGGAGATGTGCGGCGCCACGGGGACGCCCGCCTCCTGCATCAGTTCATCGACAGCCTGCAGCGTGGCGTCTTGCTCGGATCCGCCGGCGCCGAACGTGACCGAAAGGTAGTTCGGCCTGATCCGGGCCAGCTTCTGCCAGGTGGACTCCAGCACCAGGCGCTGTTCCGCGCTGCGTGGCGGAAAAAACTCGAAAGAGATGCCTGGTGCCGAACCCACTCGGCTCTGCTCCGGATCCTAGTAGCGGTAGTGCTCCGGCTTGAACGGGCCCTCGACATCAACGCCGATGTAGCGAGCCTGATCTTCGCGGAGTTCGGTCAGTTTTGCACCGATACGACCGAGGTGCAGCCTCGCCACGTGCTCGTCGAGGTGCTTGGGGAGCACGTAGACCTGGTTCTCATAGCGCTCTCCACGAGCCCAAAGCTCGATTTGCGCCAACACCTGGTTGGTGAATGAGTTCGACATCACGAAGCTCGGATGCCCGGTGGCGCAGCCCAGGTTGACCAGGCGGCCCCTGGCCAGCAGGATGATGCGCTTGCCGTCAGGGAAGATGATGTGGTCGACCTGCGGCTTGATCGTTTCCCACTCGTACTTTTGCAGGCTGGCCACGTCGATCTCATTGTCGAAATGGCCGATATTGCAAACGATGGCCTGATCTTTCATTGCGGCCAGGTGATCGTGCGTGATGACATGGTAGTTTCCGGTTGCGGTGACGAAAATGTCCACAACTGGCGCGGCGTCATCCAGGGTCACCACGCGGTAACCTTCCATGGCGGCCTGCAGGGCGCAAATCGGATCGATCTCGGTGATCCAGACCGTCGCGCCCAGTCCCCGCAAAGACTGCGCGCAACCCTTACCAACGTCGCCATAGCCGGCGACCAGCGCGATTTTGCCGGCGATCATCACGTCGGTCGCCCGCTTGATGCCATCCACCAGAGACTCACGACAGCCGTACAAGTTGTCAAACTTGGACTTGGTGACCGAGTCGTTAACGTTGATGGCGGGAAAGGTCAATTCGCCATCCCTGGCCATCTGGTAAAGGCGCTTGACGCCGGTCGTGGTCTCTTCGGTGACCCCCTGGATCTTCGACAGCGCCTTGCTGTACCAGCCGGGCCGGGTGTCGAGCCGCTTGCGAATGGACCGGAACATGGCTTCTTCCTCTTCGCTGCCCGGGTTGTCCAGAACGCTCGGGTCTTGTTCGGCCTTGGAGCCCAGGTACAACAGCATCGTCGCGTCCCCGCCGTCGTCGAGGATCATGTTGGCGAAGTTCTCGTCGGCGTCGCTGTCATTGGCGCCCTCTCCCCAACTAAAAATCTGGTGGGTGAATTCCCAGTATTCGTCCAGTGACTCGCCCTTGAAGGCAAATACCGGCGTGCCACCGGCAGCAATCGCCGCCGCGGCGTGGTCCTGGGTGGAGTAAATGTTGCAGGATGCCCAGCGCACGCTCGCTCCCAGCGCTTCGAGGGTCTCGATCAGAACCGCCGTCTGGATGGTCATGTGCAGACTGCCGGCGATGCGTGCGCCCTTGAGCGGCTGTTCGTCGGCAAATTGCTTACGTACCGCCATCAGTCCCGGCATTTCGGTTTCGGCGATGGCGATCTCGCGCCGGCCGAAATCGGCCTGGGAAATATCGGCCACGCGGTAATCGACCTGCGATTCGCCTTTTCCTTCAGTGTTGCGAATGACTGCGCTCATCAAAATCTCCTTCAAATCTGTTTGCAATGAAAAGGGGTCAGAACCCTTTTTTTCTGTCTAATCATCAAACGAATAACGGCTCAATTACTTGAAAAAGGGCTCTGACCCCATTTACAGACCGGCCGCGTCGCGCAACGCCTGTGCCCTGTCGGTTTTTTCCCAGCTCACCCCGAGGTCTTCGCGACCCAGGTGGCCATAAGCTGCGAGCGGGCGGTAGATTGGCCGAATCAGGTCCAACATGCGGATGATGCCGTAGGGGCGAAGATCAAACTCCTCGCGCACAATCTGCTCGATTCGCTCTGCCGGTACGGTCTCGGTCCCAAACGTCTCCACCGAAATGGAAGTTGGCTCGGCAACCCCGATCGCATAGGAGACCTGGATTTCGCAACGCTCGGCGAGTCCTCCCGCGACGATGTTCTTGGCGACATAGCGGGCGGCGTAGGTAGCTGAGCGGTCCACCTTGGAAGGGTCCTTTCCGGAAAATGCGCCGCCGCCGTGGCGCGCCATGCCGCCATAGGTATCGACGATAATCTTGCGCCCGGTCAGCCCGGCGTCGCCGACAGGTCCGCCGACCACGAACTTACCCGTCGGATTGATGTGATACCGCGTCCTGCTGTCCAGCCACTCGGCGGGCAGCACGGGCTTGATGACAGTATCCATCACCAGCGCCTCCAGCTCGGCTCCGTGGATGTCCTCTGAATGCTGGGTCGAGAGCACCACCGCATTGATACCGACCGGGCGCCCGTCTTCATAGCGAAACGTTACCTGGCTCTTGGCGTCGGGCCGCAAGTACCGTCTCCCGTCTGCCGTTGTACGGCGAATTTCCGCCTGTCGCTTGACCAGTTCGTGGGCGTAATGGATGGGGGCTGGCATCAGCACGTCGGTTTCGTTGGTGGCGTAACCGAACATCAGGCCCTG
>JBFHEJ010000125.1:0-6941 GCA_041584255.1 Lysobacterales bacterium | reverse complement strand
CCCGGCAGCCGGCTAGGCGCTTCCCCCGTCGCGATGACGGTACCAGCCGATGATCGCGAGCGCGGTGCACAGGCCAAAGATCATCAGCTGGTGTTCGACGGCGAGCTCCGGCACCACCAGGAAAAGAAACCCGATGGCCGCCGCGCCGATGCCAAGCCACAGAAAAAAATAGGTCGGCGCCCACATTTCCAGCAGCAGCAGCAGCCCGGCCAACAGCCACCAGTGCCAAAAATCGAGCTGTCTGAGCCAGTCCATCATGGCCCGTGGCTGTCCATCGGCCCGGGCGCACAGCCGGGAATCAGCCTGATGCAAAACCTAAGGTGATGATTGCATCTGATCATTCCTGCCGTTCACACTAGCAGATGACCCCGCTTGCCAAGATCGGCCAGAAGTCACTCGTAGTGCCCAGATGACTGAAAAAGACACGCTTTTCAACGATCCTCAGATTCAGGCCGAAGACTTCGTATTCGACCGGCGCGTGGTGCGCGTTTTCCCGGACATGATTCGTCGATCAGTCCCCGGCTATGGGCTGATCGTACCGTCGATTGCGCTGCTGGCCCGGCGATACGCCACACCTGGGACCAACCTCTATGACCTCGGCTGTTCGCTCGGCGCTGTCAGCTTCGCAATGATGGATGCGCTGGCGGGGCGGGACAATCGCATCGTCGCCATCGACAACTCGCCTGAAATGATCTCCAAACTCAGGCAGCTCGCGGCGTCCCGGGCAGACCCTGCATTGCCCATTCAGATCAGGGAAGGGAATATCCTGGATGCCCGGATCGAGGACGCATCGGTGGTTGTGCTCAACTTCACGCTGCAATTTATTGAACCGGCCAGGCGTCACGAGATGATGGGCAGAATTGCCGCAGGCATGCGGCCTGGCGGTCTGCTCGTGTTGTCCGAAAAAATAAGATTCGATGACCCGTTGGAACAGGAGTGCCAGCAAAGCTGGCATCACGACTTCAAGCGCGCCCAGGGCTACTCCGAAATGGAGATCGCCCGAAAACGGGACGCGCTGGAACGAACACTCAGGCCGGAAACCCTGGACGCGCACCTGGCGCGAATCACCTCAGCCGGCTTTGACAGGGCTTTTTGCTGGTTTCGCTGTTTTAACTTCGTGTCGATTGCCGCCATCCATTGAGTCGATGAAGTCCGATCCCTTCCAGGCCCTGTGGCGAGCCTGCCATGCTTGTGGATTTGACAGCCTCTGGATGAAACGACTCTGCGCCCGGGCAAGCGAAAACCTGTCCCAATGCAATCATGGCGACCTGCCGCGCTGGCGCGAAGCCCTGGCGCGGCTGCCAACCTCCGAGCCTTTTGCCCAACTGGATGAGGCGATGCCGCGGTTTGGCGTGGCTCACGGCGACCAAAGAATCGTGTTCGACGCACTGATGGAGCTGCACCCCTGGCGCAAGGGGCCGTTGGAGATCGCGGGCGTGGTCATCGACACCGAGTGGCGCTCCGACTTGAAATGGTCGCGCATCGCCCCGCACGTAAACCTCGAGGGCAACCGGGTGCTCGATATCGGCAGCGGGAACGGCTACTTCGGCTGGCGAATGCTTGCCGCTGGTGCGAGGCTGGTGGTGGGAATCGATCCGACGTGGGTGTTCGTCATGCAGTGGCTGGCATGCAGGCATTTTGCAGGCGACCTGCCGAATTTTGTTCTGCCGCTGGGGATCGAACACCTCCCCCCGGGGGGCGCCGACTTCGGAGCCGTATTCTCCATGGGTGTGCTTTACCACCGTCGCGATCCGCTTGGCCACCTTAGACAACTTCACGGACTGCTGGAAGCGGGAGGATCGCTGGTGCTCGAAACACTGGTGCTACCGGATACGCAGGCTGACGAAGTGCTGCGGCCGGAGGATCGCTATGCACGCATGCGCAACGTCTGGGCCGTACCGGGATGCGAAAGGCTGCTTGACTGGATCGTCGACGCCGGGTTCAGGGAGCCGCAGATCGTGGATGTTTCATGGACGACGCCAGCCGAGCAGCGCAGCACGTCCTGGATGACTTTTGAGTCACTCGAAGACGCGCTCGACCCGCAAAATCCGAGGCTTACGGTTGAAGGCTATCCCGCCCCGAAGCGGGCAATGGTGATCGCAACACGCTGAGCTTATCGGTCTGCGACCACGATCCAGGTGGCGCGCGCCCAGGCCAGCGGCCGGCCGTCCAGCGCGTAGATTGCGGATCCGGTCAGTCGTTTGCGTCTCTCACGCGAAACTTCCCAGCCTGCCACGATGTAGGCCAGGCCGCAGTGCAGCGCCTCTTGGATGTGCGCGCTAAATTCCCCCAGCAGCGCGATTTCATCGCCGTCGGACAGGAAGGCCCAGCCACTGGGGCAGTCCAGGGCGGCCCAGATGAGATGGGCGGGCACGGTCCCGCCTTCGCCGCAGAACGATGAGTGGGGGGTCCAGTCGCAGGCGACATGCCCGGAGGGCTGGCCGCCAAGGTCGCCTCGGACGGCTTCGGCTTGTGGGTCCCGTCCCGCGTGAATGCGCAGGCCGTCGCCATCTTCGCGCGCGATCCCACAGACGAAACAGGTCGGAAAAATACTCTCGTCCAGCCCGGCGTAATGGGCTCGCCGCGCACTTGCCGACTGCAACGAAGGCGCCGCGGGAACTTCGATTTCCGGTCCGCCCGGCCAGGCCCTTGCGATGATGTCCTCGCCATGACGCAGCTCCAGCTGGTGGCCCAGGCGCACCACGTCAAGCCGGCGGCCCAGCGGAGGGGGTTTCATCAGCCGCACCGTTGCCGGGCCCGGGATGTACTCGGCAAGGCGCCCACAGGTATAGCCACCGTTGGCGGAATCGGGCGGACCGCAGTAGCGCTGGTCGATGACGAGGCTGCCGAGCGGCTCGGCCGTGGCCGACAGGTCAGTCACCGGCGCGCTGACTCCGCGCGTATTCGAAGGCTTCAACGCAGGGTGGGAGGTCATAAAACATGGCGGCGCGGTGACCTGAGCGCTCGCCGTAGTCGGCATAAAAACTATCGCATTTCTCGTGGGTGTCGAACTGCTGGTCGGCCACGCACTTCTCGACCAACTTTTCTCGCAAGGGCTTCAGCTGCTCGGTGCGCGCGGACTCGCAGGCGCGGTCCAGGTCAGCCTGCCTGGCGGCTCGCTCCTGGTCGCTGACGGCAGGCGCTAATCGGGGAAGCGACAACAAGACCAGCAGCAGGGCATTGGCGATCCATGGATTGGGGTTCAACATCGAGGGGCTCCGATTTCCTACGCGGTTTCCCGAATCTTACCGTATCGACACTTCCTGTCGTGGCGCAGGCTGCTGCCATGGGCATCGAAAATCTGGACGAAAGCCGCCGCTGAATATTTTCTGCAAACTGTTGGGATGGCGCGCGCTCGTGGGCATGGTGATTGGTGGCTGTGTGCTGATGGAGAGCCTGGGCGCGGACAGCCTTCGTTGCGGCCGCAAGCTGGTCAAGACGGGCGATTCACCAGCGACTCTTCTGGCCAGTTGCGGCGAACCGCTGTACCGGGGCAAATCGCAGGCGGAAGTGGAAACGGAAGAAGGCAAGAGCCGCGTGCGGGTGGAACAATGGCATTACAAGATGGGCGAGCACCGGCTCGAATACGTGGTACTGATTTACCACGGTGAAATCGTGGCGGTGGAAACCGGCAGCCGTTAGCCGGGCGGCACTTCCCGGGGCAGCCGCGTGAGGCGGCAGGCGGACAGGAATCGCTGCCAGGGAAAGCGGGGGCCGGGGTCGAGTTTTCGCCGCACGGACAAACTCTCATCGTCGCTGGCGGGCACAACGGAAGCGTCGAGTTCTTCGTGGCCGGCGACGAAGCGCAGCGCGGGAAGCCGTCCGCTCAATGCCAGGCTGAGCTGCAGCAGCGCGTCGATCTGAGCCGCCGTGTAAGGCTCTGACATGTCTTGCCGTTTCGAGTGGAACCAGTCCGGAAAGCGGCCCCGGTTGACGAGTTCCACGCCGATGCTGTGATGGTTATAGCCTCGAACGTGATGGGCGACCCGGTTCTCCGGTACCCAGAGCTCGACTCTGCCGTCCCGGTCGACGTAGTAATGGCCGCTGTTGCCGGTGCCGCTGTCGGGGTAGACGATTCGCTCGCCATATTCCCTGGCGGTGCGAAGGTCCGGCAACTCCGTGCAATGAACCACCAGGAGTTCGATTTCGTCCAGCGCCCTGGCCTCCAGCAGGCCGGCGTAAGGCAGCAACCGTGGGTGAACCTCCAGGGCTTTTCTCCGGAGCCGACCGTCAGCCGTCCTGCAGCAGCTTGCGCAGGTCGATGATGGCGGCGTTGGCGCGGGCGATGTAATTAGCCATGACCAGCGAGTGATTGGCGAACATGCCGAACTTGCTGCCGTTGAGCACGATCGGGCTTCTCAGTGGCTCCTGGGTGGACTCGAGCTCGCGAATGATCTGGCGGTAGCTGGTCAGGGCGTTCTTGTCGCGCAAGACCTGCTCGAAATCATACTCCATGGCGTGCAGGAAATGGATCAGGGCCCAGGCGCTGCCGCGACTCTCATAAAACACGTCATCGATTTGCAGCCAGGGTGTCTTGACCGCGACTTCGCCGGGTACGGCCGTTGACTGGCGGGCTTCGGGATCCCCGGACAGATCGGTGTTGATTCGGTGCTGGCCAACACTGGCCGAGAGGCGTTGGGACAGCGACCCGAGCCGTTTCTCGACAATGCTCAGCCAATCCGTGAGGTTATCGGCCCGGGCAAAAAACTGGGCGTCGGGTTCGGTCGAGTCCGAAAGCCGGCTGAGGTAGCGCTCCAGCGCCTCCTGTCCCTTCTCGTAGCGACCTTCGGTGGCCGGCGGTATCCAGCGTTCGCTGTCGTAATGAAAGAGCGGATCGGCGTCCGTGAGGTCGGGATCCTCGGTCGACTGGGTTTGAGAGCGGCTGAAATCGTTGCGCATGGCGCGTGCCAGGTCGCGTACCTGGGTCAGTACGCCGAATTCCCAGTTGGGCACGTTATCGAGAAATACCCACGGCGGCATGATGTCGTTGGAAAGATAACCGCCGCGCTTATTGAGCAGGACCTCTACGGTCTCGATCATCGCCGCCGTTGTGGTATAGCCGGTGACGACCTGGTGGCCGTGGCTGGCGGCATGTGCCTGGCCTCGGCTCATCGGGTCGAACCTTTCCGGCTCGTGATTGAGGTAGAACATCGAAGCAAGACAGATCACCACCAGCGCAGCTGCCCCGCCGAGATACCAGTACCGGTGTGTCTTCAGACTGGCGATGGACGCATTCATCCTCGCAATTCTCCCAATGTGATCTTTCCCTAGGAAAATACCAGATTGGCGAAACGATACGTGGGTAAGAAGTACTGCCGCAGCCTAAAGCGGCTCTTCGAGCCGTCGGCGAATGCGCCCTCTTGGCATTCGCTTACTCGCGCCTTTCGTGGCGCTAGCCGTCAGAAGTCACACGCAGCGTGCTTGGGTCAGGAAGTGGCCGGCTGAGGACGAATGCCCGAGCGAGCCATGGCATAAATGGGGGCGATGGTTTCTTCGGTGGGCCCGATGATCACGGCGGAACCGCGCTCCAGCGGCAGCGTGGCCGCAACCTGCTGACCCATGGCCAGGATGTGTCCGTTGTCAGTGTTGACTTCAGGCATGAAAATCAGCGTCACGGGGCCGTTTTCAGTGATGATCACCATATGCGCGCCGCGTGAGCCGGGCGTGCGGCAGGAGTGAATGAAATCGATCGCCGCGGCAAGCTCGGGTGAAATCTCAACATCGTATCGGGCAAACAGGGCCTGGGCATTGGGATCCGGCTGGCCATCGGCCTGCGCCAGGAAATCAGTCCCATCGGATGCCCAGTGATCGACGATGTAGTCGTCGACATTTTCCCAGTAAAAGGTCGATTCGTACCAGTTGTAGCTGGCGAATCCAACACCGGCAACGACGACGGCGGCAGCGGCCAGCCATGCCCACCGTTTTTGCCGCGGTGCTGGCACCTGTCGCGCTTCGCCCGGAATCGTGGCAATGCGGTCCAGCAGATCAGAGGGAGCCTCCACAGCGGCAAGCGCCGTTTCGAGCTTGCCCTCGAAAGTCATTGCTTCCTCTGCAGCCGCGCGGAATTCGGGATCGGCAAGGCGTGCCCGGAGGAACTCCGGGTCGTTGCTTCGCGGCTCTGCGCCCAGCAGGAATTTGAAATCAGAAAAGTTCATGTACTTTTCCTGTTACTCCGTCTTTTTGCAGCTTCTCTTTCAATTGTTCACGGGCGCGAAACAACTGGGTCATCACAGCACTCTTGCTAATCCCCAGTTGGTCCGCAATTTCCTGACAACTAAACCCCATTACAACCTGCATTAGCAAGGGCTCGCGGTATTTCGGCGCCAGGCTCGCGATGCCTCTTCGCAGAAGCCTGACTTCTGTCCGGTCATCCGGCGGAAGTTCCTGCTCCTCTTCGACGACCACCTGTTCGATGTCGCTGAACTTCGGAACCTTGCGCTCGAACGTGCGGGCGTACTCCCGGCGGAGGATGGTAATCAGCCAGCTCTTTACCGCCCCGCTGTCCTTGAGTTTATCCAGGGCCTTCCAGGCCCTAAGGAAAGTCTCCTGGACAAGGTCCTTGGCCAGCGCGTCATTTCCGCATATCCACATCGCATAGCGATACAGGTCCGTCGCGTATTCACGCGCCAATCCGTCGAACCGCTGCTGCTTGTCGGATTCAGTGCTCATGACCGGGAAAGCCGTCACTCGATTGCAAGGAATACGACAAACTATGGTTCCTGTGCACCACTTTGCAAGTCAATCTTCGCCAGGCGGTTCACGCTTTCTTGTACACTTCCGCGCCTTGCGCACGGAATTCCTCTGCTTTTTCCGCCATTCCGGCTGAAATGGCCGTTTTGTCATCGAGCCCTTTCTCGATCGCGTAATCCCGAACGTCTTGCGTGATCTTCATCGAGCAAAAATGAGGGCCGCACATGGAGCAGAAATGCGCCACCTTGTGG
>JBFHEJ010000124.1:0-7002 GCA_041584255.1 Lysobacterales bacterium | reverse complement strand
TCGCCATCCGGGCCAGCGCGCGGCTCGTCGCCATCCGGGCCAGCGCGCGGCTCGTCGCCATCCGGGCCAGCGCGCGGCTCGTCGCCGTCCGGACCGGGGCGGGGTTTGTCGTGTTCGTAGTTGCTCATGGCTGCACTCTTTGGTGGTCGGGCACATTGCGCGCCCGTTCATTCTGAGAATATACCGCGTGGCAGTGAATTGCGAACCGGGTTCCCTGGCTACTGCTTATCGCCCGGCCGAGACCTCGCGCGAGAGTTTTTGTTGGCTATACTGCGTCAAGTAGTAGCTGCCGGGGGACTAGGTTGAGGTTTCTCGAAGAACTCAAGCGCAGAGGCGTGTTCCAGATGGCCGTTGCCTACGCCGTGGTGGCGTGGCTGCTGGTGCAGGTTTCGGACATCCTGTTGTCGACCTTTGATGCCCCTGACTGGGTGATGAAGGGGCTCGTGCTGCTCCTGATGGCTGGTTTTCCGATCTCTCTCCTTCTGGCATGGTTTTACGAGGTGACCGCCGAGGGCGTGGTGGCGACAGAGAACGCAACGTCGCGGGAAGGTCACGCCGCCTTTCCTGGGCAAGTCCTCAATTACATCATCATTGGCGTCCTGGGCGCGGCCGTGCTGTTGTTCGCGGTCGATAAGTTCTACTGGCAGACCGAGCTGCCGACGCAGTCCCAGGCCGGCCAGCAATCACTCGCGGTTTTGCCGTTTCGAAACCTCAGCGGCGATCCCTCTGCTGAGCCGTTTGTGAATGGCGTACACGACGACCTGTTGACCCAGCTTTCGCGCATTGGATCCCTGCACACGATTTCTCGGACGTCCGTGATGCAATACCGCGACAAAGACATGCCCATACCGCTGATTGCAGAACAGTTGGGCGCGACCGCGGTGCTCGAAGGCGGCGTTCAGCGATCGAACAACCGAATTCGGGTCAACGCGCAATTAATCGATGGCACCACCGATGGCCACCTGTGGGCGGAAACGTATGACAGGGAACTGACCGCGACCAACATTTTCGAGATCCAGAGTGAGATTGCACACGCCATCGCCGGTGCGTTGCGCATGGAGCTGTCCGGCAGCGAAGCGCAGGCCCTGGATGAAATCCCCACCGACAACCTGGCCGCATACGACGCCTATGTCGCGGGTCGGTCGAGCATGCTGGCAATGTCCGATGAAAATTATGCAAGGGCAGTGGAGCAGTTTTCGCTGGCGACCGAGCTGGACCCGCAATTTGCCGCGGCCTGGGCCGGGCTGTGCACGACCTATCTCAGCATGTACACGCGCGACAGTGACCTTAGCCATTTCGAGTCCGCGGAAGCGGCCTGCGAGCGGGCACTGGAACTGGACAATTCACGCGCCGAGGTCTACGTCGCCCTGGGAACGCTTTACAGCAATCTTGGCCAATACGCCAAGGCCGAAGTGGCGCTGCAACGCGCCAGCTATTCCAAGGCCGAGGCCGCGCTCGAGCAGGCCCTGGAACTTGACGGCGTGCAACTGGAGGCGCTTTTGCAATTGGGAATCGTGCTGGCACGGCAGGGCCGGACGGATGAGGCGGAGCAGTATCTGCTGCGTGCCGCGTCCCTGGAACCCGGGTCCTGGGAGGCGCAGAGCTACCTGTTTTCTTTCTACTACACATACAGCGATCGGACCAACCGTTTCGAGCTTGCCGCCCAGCATGCAGCCAAGAGTGCCTCGCTGCGCCCCGACCTGGCTGCGTCGTGGAACAACCTGGGTGCGGCCAACTATATGATGGGTCGTTACGACCAGGCGGCTGACGCCTGGGAAGAGTCTCTCAATATCGAGCCCAATCGAACCGCCTATACCAACACCGGGCTGGCCTTGTATTTCTCAGGCCGGTACCAGGAAGCGGTCGCCATGCAGGAGAAGGCCGTGGCGCTGTCACCCAATGACCACCGCGCCATGGGGCGCCTGGGAGACGCCCTGCAATTCGTGCCGGGCCAGAAGGAACGATCCCTGCAGGCTTACCGCAGGGCCGTCGAGCTTGCCGAGGCCTTGCTCGAGGTCAATGACCGGGATTGGCGGACGGTGGCACACCTGGCCACCTACCTGGGCCAACTGGGAGAAGATGAGCGCGCAACAAGCTTGATCGGCCGCGCCCTCCGGCTGTCCGAGCGCAAGGCCGAGACCCTGTACGGCCAGGCGCTGATTCATGTCTTCGCAGACCGCAATGAGCAGGCCCTTGATGTCCTGGCGGAGGCCGTGAGCAAGGATCCCGACTATCGGCACCTGATCGGTGACGAACCCCTGTTCGAGCCCCTGAGAGCGCTACCTGCCTACACATCACTCGTAGCCGCAGGTTGATACAGGTATTCGGCGCTGAAATGAGTCGCCCGCGCGACCAGCCGTGCAGTGCCTTCGCGCCAAACCGGGTATCGTCTTGAGGATGCTCAACAGATTGATATCAGCACGCCCCGTTGCCAGCGTCTTCAGCATTCTTATTCTGTTCTTCTCATCCCAGCCATCAGCCAAACCGCGTTGGCACTGGGAGGACCGATTCAAAGAAGGTGAACGGGATAATCTGACCGACTGGGTGCGTCATGCCCACGCCGGCCTGGAGCGGCTGTTTGGTGAAATGCCCTACAGCTATAACGTTTATTTTCACCGCACGGGTCGCAGCCGTGAGCCGGTGCCCTGGGCCCACACCTGGAAAAACTGGAACCGTCGCGCGCTCAACTTTTATGTCGATCCGCGTCATTCAAACCAGCCCTCGCTCTCGTTGTCAGTCTTCGGCGTCAGCATGAGCAGTCTTCCGCCGTCCCGGTCCTCGAGCAGCCACACGGCACCGTCCGGGCCTTGTTCGATTTCGCGAATGCGTTTGCCCATGTCGAAGCGCTCGACTTCGCGGGCGCTGTCGCTGTCGATTTCCACCCGCACGAGAGCTTCCGAGCGGAGCCCGCCCAGCAGTGCGGAGCCCTTCCACTCGGGGAACAGGTCACCGGAGTAGAAAATCAGACCCGCCGGCGCCACCGTCGGAATCCAGGCGACCTTGGGCGCTGCGAACTCGGGGCGGGTGTCGTGATCCGGAATCGGCGCGCCACTGTAATGGTCGCCGTCAGAGACGATCGGATAGCCGTAATTTTCGCCCTTGATGATCAGGTTGAATTCATCGCCGTGCAACGGTCCCGTCTCGTGGTTCCACAAGCGGCCGTCGGAATCGAACGCAATGCCGAGCGGGTTGCGATGGCCCAAGGTCCAGATTTCGGCGGTGACGTCACCCTGCTCGTAAAACGGGTTGTCGTCTGGCACGGAGCCGTCGTCTCGCAGGCGAACGATTTTGCCGAGGTTGCCCGTCATTTGCTGCGCCGGGTCAAGCTTCTGACGGTCTCCCGAAGTGATGAAGAGATAGCCTTGAGAATCGAAAGCCATCCTGTGGCCGTAGTGGCCGTCGCCCGTGACCTTGGGGTTCTGGCGCCAGACCACTACGACGTCCTCGAGACGGCCGCTGTCGCCAGCCTCGCTGATGACCAGCCGCGCCCGCGCAACGGCGGCTCCGCGGGTGTTGCTCACTCCGGACTCAGCGTAGCTTAGGTAGATCAGTTTGTTGTCGGCGTAGTCCGGGTGCAGGATCACGTCGCCGAGGCCGCCCTGGCCGCGATAGGCGACGTCCGGCACCTCTTCGATTTCATCCGATTTATCACCGCTTTGGCTGACAACGTAGAGTTGCCCTCGTTTCTCCGTCACCAGCAGACGGCCGTCCGGCAGGAAGGTCATGGCCCAGGGTTCATTGAATTCAGCCACCGGCGTTACTGCAAAGGGGAGTTCCCGGCAGTTGGCCGTGAGGGCTGAAAAAGCAAGCACTAGGGGCACTAATGTGGCGCTCCTGATTGTCATGATGTGATCGTGAATCCTTGCCAAGAAGTCTGGCGATGCAAAGCGCCTACTAATAGAATTGCATCGCAATGGACAACTCACAAGCCCCTTCGTCCCGCCCGACGTTCGATTTGACGCCAATCCAGGTTCGTGTGCTGGGAGCCCTGGTCGAGAAGAAGGAGACCACGCCCGACCAGTACCCCCTGACCGTCAACGCGCTGCGCAATGCCTGTAACCAGAAGTCGGCCCGCCTTCCGGTAACGGCCTACACCGAGGGCGAGATCGGGCACACCCTGCGGGAATTGATGGACAAAGACCTGGTGCGCGAGATCTGGGGTTCGCGCGCGGCGCGGTACGAACACCGTGCCGACAAAGTCTGGAAGCTGTATAGCCGCAGCCTTGCGCTGGTTTGCGTCCTGATGTTGCGTGGCCCGCAGACCCTGGGTGAACTGCGTGGCAACAGCCAGCGCCTGTTCGAGTTCGACGACCTGGAGGACGTCAAGCTGGTGCTCGAGCACCTTATCGAGGCTGGGTTTGTAATTGCGTTGCCAAAGCAGCCCGGACAGAAAGAGGGCCGCTTTGCACACTTGTTGTCTGGCGAGCCGGAGATTCCGGAGCCGGTCGCGCATACGGCACCCGCAAGTCGCGCCCGCCGGGACGAATTGCTGGAACGCATCGAGGCGCTCGAGGCGCGGGTTGCCGAGCTCGAGGAGAAACTGGGTTAACGTCCTTCGATCAGATCCTCGTTGGGGTCAATTGGAGTTCTGAGCTTATCGAGGAAATGCAGTAAGTTAGCTTGGTCTTCTGCAGTCAATTCCAGGAATAGATCACGGGCTGACGCGGCTTCGCCGCCGTGGGCCTCGATCGCATCGCGCAGCGTGGTGGCGCGGCCGTCGTGGAGGTAGGGTGCGGTATCCGCAACGCCCCATAGTCGCGCGGTGGTGAATTCATCGTTGGCAATCTCACCTCCGGTAAAGGTCTCTGCCAGGCCGTCCCCCATGCGGTGCCTCTTGAGATCGGCGAACAGGGGCACTCGGATTCCACCCCCGCGTCCCCGTTTGAATCCCACCTTGGTCAGGTCAACCTCGAGATACGCGTTCAGCCACGGATCGGTCGCATCCTCCGGGTGGGCCAGGGGAAGCAGGTGCGTGCGCGTCTCGATCTCGGGTATGTGGCAGGCGGTACAACCTGCCTGGTAAAAACGGGCAAATCCGATGCGCGCCTGGCGATCAAGCCTGGCCATGAACGGCGGCGGATTGGTGACATCGAATACATGCAGGGCGGTCAGTTCGCCAGCGGTGACTTCGTCGGTCACGCCGTCCCCATCAGGGTCAGTGCCGTCGCCCACAACTTCAGTGGGCTGGATTCCGAAATGAAACTGCATGGCGCCGCGGTCGAAATCGCGCATGCTGAAGTTCTCACCTTTGCGCCCGAATGGGCGCACCACCAGCACCTCTTCAGGCGGCCGGCCGCTGTTGTCCTCAAAGCCGATTCCCTCGACATCGAGGTCCACTGCACCACTGCCGAGGCTGGTGATCGTGCCAAAATTCACACCATGCGTGTCGAGCGGTATTTCTGTGCCTGCTGGGGAGGATCGGGCGAGTTCGAGCAGCGCCTGCAGGTCGGCGGTCATTTCCTTGGCCAGCAATTCCACCCCGCCACCGCCAAACAGGAAAGGCGGGTTGGCCAGGCGGCCGGTGAATTCCGCCGTGCCGTCGAAGTTCAGTTCCGGCGGAGCGTCGGTGTCGGCGACATCCATGAAATCGGGCAATATCAGCGCGGTCTGAACGATTCCGCCGACGCCACCGATGCCGAGTTCCGGTGGTCTTTCCCGGTTGCTCACGATCGTGTGGCACTCGTTGCAGCTCTGCGCATCCAGTCCGTTGATGCGCAGGTAGATCCCGTTCCCCTGAAGCGTTGGGCGCTGCCCGAATGCACGGGTGTCGGACTCTGCCGGGTCGAACGGGCCATCCCCCATTCCGTCATAGCGATTGAACGGCGTAGTAAACACCGCCATTCCGTTGCGTCGAACTTCGTCAAGCGTGAGGGCGCCGCTACTCAGGGCCGAGACGACTTCATCGTGACTGAGCGGGTTCTCCGCGTGGTTTGGGCCTTCGGCGACAGCGGCCTGCCACGTCAGGCCGGCGACAGCGACGACTAGATTGGTGAGATGGTTGCGCACTGTAATGCCCCTTCGGATCGCAGGTTTTTCGGGTTTCTCCCCGACAAGGACAAGCACATTCTATCCCAGAACATTTTCCGTTTGCTCGGTTGTTAAACGTTGCGTCGGCTGCTGGCGTGCGACGCGCTGCGCCATGAAGTAGGATGGCGCGGATTTTCCTTGGAGGGTTTAAACTCATGCGTCGACGGCAATTCATCCAGACCGCATCACTGGCGGGTGTTGCGCTCGGTATTTCCAGTGCCATCAGTGCGCGCGCCGGAAGCGAGCCGGTCAAGCCGGCGGCCACGCCGATGCGTGTTCTCGTGCTGGGCGGCACGGGGTTCATAGGACCGCCGATGGTCGAATACCTGATGGAGCGCGGTCACACCGTGGCTATTTTCAATCGCGGCCAGACCAAACCCGATCTGTTTCCAAACGTCGAGCGGCTTGTCGGCGATCGCAGCGACAACCTCGAAGCACTCGAAGGCCGCGAATGGGACGTGGTTTTTGACAACCACGCCACCCTGCCGCGTTGGGTGCAGCAGTCCGCCGACCTGCTCAAGGCTGCGGTGCACCGGTACGTTCACGTTTCGACGATCTCAGTATACGACGACCCCGGGTACACGCTCCCCGAGGACGAGTCGGAAGCCGAGCGTCTGCGCATGGATGAAAAGTCACCGCTTGCCCAACTGCCTGAAGACTGGGATGGATCCGAGCAGATCACGGGCGCGACCTACGGCCCTTTCAAGTGGCAGGCGGAAGCGGCGGCGGAGAATGCCTTCCCGGGCCGCACCACCATCGTTCGCCCGGGCCTGATCGTGGGACCCGGCGATCCCACTGACCGCTTCACCTACTGGCCGGTTCGGGTTCAGCGCGGCGGCGAAGTGCTGGCGCCGGGCAGTGGAAACGATTCCACCCAGATCATCGATGTGCGCGACCTTGTGCGCTTTATCGTCACGCTGGCGGAAAACGACGTTTCCGGCGTGTTCAATGCAACCGGCCCGGAGTCACGCCTGT
>JBFHEJ010000123.1:0-7011 GCA_041584255.1 Lysobacterales bacterium | reverse complement strand
GCCGCCCTTGAAGGTATGAATTTCGCGCTGGAGATTTTGTACCAGCTTTTTGTCGTTGAGCTTGTCGCGCCAGGTGTTGAGGATGGTGTCGCAACGCTCCAGAACTTCAGTCGACTCATCGAGGAAAATGCCGAGAATCTCGCGATCAAGGCCGTCGCGTTCGTCGTGTTCGCCCGCTACTGCATCTTCATCGGCCGCCACGGACTCGGTGGGAGGCGTGCTGGCCTGACGGGCTTCCGCCTCGATCCCCTGGTCCGCAGCCTCCGCTTCGACTTCTCGATCCTCCGCGCCCGGTTCCTGGGGCGCCGATTCCGCCGCGGCCTCGCGCGATTCTCCCGCCTCCGGCGCAGCTTCCTCTTGCGGATGCTGTGCGGCCTGTTCCGGGGCTTCGTCCGCCGGTTGGGCCGCCGTCGCTGCATCGCCGGCCTTGACGTTTTTCCGCAGCTCCATGAGCTGGCTGATCAATTCGGTGGCTTTGCTCGGATAGGACGCGCTGTCTGCCCTGCCTTCCAGGATGGCCAACCGGCCTTCGATACGCTGCAGACAGGCCCGCAGA
The DNA here is from genome assembly GCA_041584255.1 of Lysobacterales bacterium. Classification (GTDB taxonomy): domain Bacteria; phylum Pseudomonadota; class Gammaproteobacteria; order Xanthomonadales; family SZUA-36; genus JAUIBE01. The sequence goes on along the minus strand of JBFHEJ010000123.1, from coordinate 6,455 downwards.
ATGTCGCTTGCCCCGGTCCCCGGCAGTTGATTCGCCCAGGCCTGGGCCTGGAGGTAGCTTTCCAGCGCTCTGGCGAGTTCGGGTTCATCGCCAGCCGGTGCCAGGGACAGCGTGCCGACCAGGGAATGCGCGGTGCGCACCTGGTCGGTCGTGACTTTGACGGGCGCACCCGTTTCCACTGCTGCAACGAATGGTTCGAGTGCGTCGAGATACTGGCGAACCTCTCCGACCATGAGCTGAACCAGGGTCGGGTCCGGCCCCTCTTCCTGCGCCCCTGGAGGGAAAGTGGCCGCCGATTCGCCTTCGGTTACGGCAGCATGGGTCGCAGGAGGCGCTTCTGCTTCTGACCCTGCCGCTTTTGCAGACTCGGGCTGGGCAGGTTCAGGGGCTGCGGGGGTCCCGGTCAGCACACTTTCCGGAATCACGCCGGCCAGGTCGTCGAGATTCGGCAACTCACCGCCAGACAGCTGCCGCGCAAATTCAGCCAGGCGCTTCACGCCCGTAGCGTTCAATTCGTTCGGTTCCTGCAGCATGCGGCCTCGCAGCAACGGCAGAGCCGCAATGCCCATACGCACCACTTCAATGGCCTGGGGTGACTGCTCGACCTTGCTTTCGAGTACGCGATTGAGCATGTTCTCAATTCGCCAGGCGAATTCGCCGAGTTCCTTGGCACCGACCATCCGGCCGCTGCCCTTCAGTGTATGGAAGCCGCGTCGGATATCTTCGAGTGGTTTGTGCTGGGCCGGGTCTTTGCTCCAGGCCTGTAGTGCTGCCCTGAGCTGCGCGTCGACGCCGTCGAACTCTTCGACGAAGATATCCTGCATGTCGGTGTCGATGGGCGAGGGAAGCTCGTCGCCGGCCGGGGCGGCTGGAGTGGGTTGGCGACTCACCGCCGGCTCGGGGACTTGCTCCTCGCGCTGCTTCGGCAGGCTTACGACTGTGCCGGCCATTGCGTCGCCTGCAGAAGTTGCCTCGGGCATGCCTTCCAGGCGGTCCTGCATGATGTCCAGGAACCGCAGGCTGTTGCGTTGGCCGTCCCGGCAACCCGTCAGGTAAAGTTCGAGCGCGGCGACGGCATCGGTCAGCAACAGCACGGCGACTCCGGGCTCTTCCTGCTTCGCGCCCGCACCAACGAGCGCTGCATTGAGCGCTCTTTCCAGTTTTTCCGTGAGCTTGGACACCTCCATCTGGCCGGCCATGTGCATGGCGCCTGAAATCTGCCGCAAAGGCGTCACGTAGTCAGCGCCCGGCTCGCCCTCGAGGCGTTCGCGAATGCCTTCCTGTGCCTGGTGAAGCGTGGCTACCGCTTCGTGGAGCATGACCGAGAGGATCTGACGCTGCTCGTGCCGCGAAAGCGCGATGGATCCGGAATCCTCGCTTTCGTCGACCGGCTCGCCCAAATGCTGGATGTGCTTCTGGAGAACCGCCTCGACTTCAAGCAGCTGCTGCGCGAGGTTCAACAACGGTGAGTCCAGCTCGAAATTCTCCACCTCCCTGGTCAGCTCCAGGGTGGGCAGCAACTCCTGCAAAGCGACTGCCGGCACCGGCAGATTGAGCATTTGCAGCGTGTCGCTCAGCTGGATCAGCGACGCGACAATGGCGGTGCGCGACTCGGCATCGATGCGACCTGTGCGCAGCTCCATGTCGAGCGAATCCTTGATCGATACCATTTCTTCGCGGATGGCTTCACCGATGGAATAGAACAGCCGGGCATCCCGGCCGGTGACAGCGCCGCGAGCGCGCAACAACGCGTCTCGGTCCGGGATGATCTCTTCGAGCCGGAACAGGTCGCGCAATCTGTCGACCGTCGTGCACCCCGTGCGCGCCTGCGCGACGTGGAACAGCAACGCGCGCGAGAGGGCAGTCAGTGAATCCTCCGGCGGCCCGTCCTGGCCTTGCTCGACCATGCCCTTGAGGCACAGATCAAGTCGCGCAAACACCCGGCGCAGTGGCAGGTCATTGTCAATAGCGCCTTCTTGCAGGCCTTCCATGACGCCCGCAGCGATCCACCACAGGCGCCGCAGGCTGCGGCGCTGGATACGTGAGTACAGTGAGACGCAAACCTGGTGCAGCGGTTTGACCATGTCCTGTTTGGACTGCTCCTTGAGCCAGCTCAATAAGCCGGACTGATACTGCGACCGAACCCTGCGCGCAAAAGCGGGCCATTCGTTTATGCTCACCGGCTCTTCGGGCTCATTCCTGATTTCTGCGATCGTGATGTCGAGTTCCGGCGCGAAAAGCGTTCCCTCCGACAGCAACGATTCGTCATACGAGGCCCGCAACTCATTGAGGGTGGGCAGCAGCAGGATGGGCAGGTCGTCGTGTCCGGCCTGCAGGCGATCGAGGTAAGAGGGCAGGACGACGACGGCGTCGCTCAGGGCAGAGAGCGATTCATCGATGTTGGCATCGCTGTTGTTCAGCATGTTGCCGCCAACCGCGATCATTTCGTCGGTCAGCAGCGTGGCGCCACGCTGCGCCATGGTGACAAATGTCAGGTTGAGCTGCTCGAGTTTTTCCTGGGCGGTCTTGAGCTGACTGCGGCGGCTCCGCTCGTCGGCATACACTTCCAGGCTGTCGCGTATAACCTCGAGACAGTTGTCGAGGTCCTCACGTACCCAGCTCAGCGCAGTACTTGCATTTGACCCTTCGAGCATCATCAATCAGCCCTCAGGGTGTTTCTTCGGGCAGCTTGAAGTCTGCAACCGATTCGCTCAGGTGCGCCACTTGCTCGGTGAGCACTCCCATGGAGCGGGCAGTCTGGTTGGAGCCCTCGGAGGTCTGGATCGCGATTTGCAGGATGGCGTTCATGTCGCCCGCCACCTGGGTGGCGACTTCGGACTGCTTCTGCGCATTGGTCGCGATTTCGTCGATCAGGTTGGAAAGATCCTTGGAGACTGTCCTGATTTGCGCCAGGGCCTCGCCGGCGTCTTCTGATTTCCGCGCACCGGCGACGACTTCCGCCGTGGTGTTTTCCATCGAGGCAATGGCTTCTGAAGTGTCGGCCTGAATGGTTTGCACCAGCAGCTCGATACGGCGCGTCGCGTTGGTCGCCCGCTCGGCCAGTCGCTGGACTTCGTCCGCCACCACCGCGAAACCGCGCCCGGCGCCGCCCGATGAGGCCGACTGGATGGCGGCGTTGAGCGCCAGGATGTTGGTCTGCTCAGCGATGCCATTGATCAGCTCGACGATGTCGCCAATTTCCTGCGAAGACTCGCCCAGGCGCTTGATGCGCTTGGAAGTGTCCTGGATCTGGTCGCGGATGTTGTCCATGCCGGCGATGGTCTGCTGAACCATCTCGGCGCCCTTGTTGGCGTTCTCCACCGACCGACGCGCCACTTCGTTGGATTGGCGTGAGCGTTTTGCCATGGCGTCGAACGACAAGGACATCTCATTCATGGTCTGGGTGATGCCACGCACCTGCTCGGCCTGCCGCGAGGAGGACTCCGCGAGTGCCTTGGTGCGCTGCTTGGTGTCCTCGGTCGACTCGAACACGGTCCGCGCGGTGATGTTGATGCCCTCGACTACTTCCCGCAATTGCTCGACAGTGTAATTGACAGAATCGGCGATGGCCCCGGTCACGTCGTCACTGACCGTAGCCGTGACGGTGAGGTCACCATCGGCCAGTGCGCTCATCTCGTCGAGGAGCCTCAGAATGGCCGCCTGGTTGCGCTGATTCTGGTCGCCTGCATCGGCCGCCCTGCGACGTTCCGCGGTCAGGAAGGAATAGACCAGGTAACTGATGATGGCGAAGGAGGCGAGTAAAGCGACGACGCCCGAGGCCAGTGAAGGCCAGATTCGGGTGTTGCTTCGATTCTGCAGTTCGTGGGTGAGTGTTCGCGCTTGCTCGAAAATGGTCTGTGCGTCGATCAGGATCTCATCCGCCGCTTCGCGCACCAACAGCAGGTCGGTCGAGCCCTCCTCGAGCAGGTCGATGTCGGGGCGGGCGTCGAGAAAGAGCTGGCGCACCTGTCCGAGTGCATTCAGGGCTTGCGCATTGCGAACCTGCGAAACCCGCGCGCTCTGGCTGCCCCGCAGCAGCGCGTCCAGCATTTCTTCGAAAAACTGAATTTCATCGCGAAATTGAGCTTCGGCGGCAACGGCTGCCTGACCGCCGTCGAGCATAGCCCTGAGGTGTCGAAGGATACGGTCGGAAACGACCAGCAGCCGGCCGGCGACGAAAATCTGCTGGCTCGGCGCGTCGTTGCGGGTGAGTTCTTGCATGGCCCGATCGCTCAAGGTCTGCATCTGCGGAATCAGGTTGACGAATCGTTCGCTGGCGTCGGCCAGCCCCAGAATCTTTGATTCGCGGTCGATGATGGCCAGGGTGTTGACGTTGATGCGCTGCCAGGTGTCATCCACCACCCGCAATTCGTCTTCCACCCGCCCGGGAACCGAGGGGAGGCCCTCGAGCGGATCGCCGTCGCGCAGCGCTTTTATATCATCCTCGACAATGCCGCGGGCGTCGCCAAGCGCGAAAAACGCGTCGAAAACACCCGATGCGGCCTCCGAAGCCGATTTTGCCAGTTGTTGGGTGACCACCTGGACATCGGTGGAAAGCGCAACCCATTCCTGCTCGTAGCGGCTGTCGCGGACTACCAGGTAAAAAGTGGCCGCAACGAACACCAGGAGTACGATCAGGACCACGGTAAGGCCGTAGAATAAGCCTGATCGCTCGACACTCACTCTGTATCCGGGCAGAGTTTTTTTCACGTGCGAATTACCCCGGCTGCCGAGAAACCCCTTCTGTGAAGATTTTTCCGCCACCCCCGCACCCCTTCTAGTCATTCCGCAGCGCCATTTAGGAAATCCTGCGACGCAAACAGCCGGTCAAGATCGAACTCGTGCCAAGTCTCGGCCCCGACTTTGTGTTTCTTCGATACCAGCCACTCCAGCGGCGAACCCTCCGGCAAGTCGGCGTTGGTCGCGTCTTCACTGAGAAAATGGCGCTGGCCAAACACCTCGTCGATCAGAAGACCGACAGGCGCCTTGTGTAGTTGCGATGACAGCAATCGCGTTCGGTTGGTCATGGAAGCACGCTTGCCGGTCAGGAACCAGGTGAGATCGACGATGGTCAGGATGGCCCCGCGAACATTGGCCAGGCCGAGAATCCAGGGCTTCGCGCCGGGCACCGGCGTCGCTTGCGGCAGCGGAAGTATTTCATGGATGCGGTCACTGTCACAGGCCAGCCGAACATCACCCAGGCGGAAAGTAATGCCGCTCCATTCGCCATGCGGTCCACGACCCTGGCCACTTCCGGGCGTGAACGCATCGCTGCGCTGTTCGTACTCCTGCAGCTTGGCGAAAGCCGCGTGGGCGGTGTTTTGATTTTCACTCTTTTCGGGCATCTGTCCTTGATCATTCCCTGTATCAGGACCCGGGACCCAACCAACTCCAGCGGGAAATCAACGTTCAGCGTGTTGTTGAACGGCTCCCAACAGCTCTTCTTTGGTGAATGGTTTGGTCAAATAAAGATCCGATCCGACGACGCGTCCGCGAGCCTGGTCAAAAAGGCCGTCTTTGCTGGTCAGCATGATAACGGGCGTCGAGCGGTACTGCTCGTTGTTCTTGATGATGGCGCATGTCTGGTAACCGTCGAGCCGCGGCATCATGATGTCAACGAATATGAGATCAGGGTTGTGGCGCGCGACCTTGGAAAGGGCCTCAAAGCCATTTTCCGCCGTCACAACTTCAAACCCGGCTGTCTGCAGCATGGTTTCCGCTGAGCGACGAATGGTCGAGCTGTCGTCCACAACCAGAATTTTGAGCGCACTGCGTGCGGCCGGCGATTTGACGCTGCCGTTTACCGCTTCGAGTGAGTGTCGGGAATCCTCGGCAGGCGTGTCGGCCTGGGTTCCTTCCGTAGTCGGTGCCGTGCCCGACGAGTGTTCTTCAGTCATGATTCCATCCCTGATTCTATTCCTGGGGCTCGGTCTGTCTGACCTTGCGCCTGAACACGAATCGGCCTCCTTGGACGGCCGGGACGTCCTAGTCTACTCCTTGTAAATTACAGTTGCCAGTAGTTACAACGGCTTAGGGGTCAGAGTTGAATGGAAACCTTCGAGACAGGACGGGCGTGTGCCCATTCCAGGAGACGACGTAAACCCTTGCCTGGGACCTCAGATGGAACATCCCTGTTTCATACGCTCCTGGAAAGGGCACAACACCCTTCATCGGGCTGGCCATACCAGCAGGGATGAAAAAATCCTGTTTCATACGCTTTCGAAATGCAACCCCAAACCCAGAGCCCGTGTCAGATCGTGCAGTACACCTGAAGTGGTCGCATAATAGCGGCCTTGTACGCACTAAGGTGGACCCAAGCCGATGTCCCAGCCTGGTTCTGAAAACGCAGAGAGAATCACCACCGCAGTGGTCATGGATCCGATCGACAGCATCAAGCCATACAAGGATTCCACGTTTGCCATGCTGTTGGAGGCACAGCGCCGCGGCCACGACGT